>JACRMT010000016.1 GCA_016214855.1 Nitrospirota bacterium
GCACCTCCGGAACTCTCAGTTCCAAAAGGATTGCCCATTCGTCGATTTGTATTCAAGTCGACACCACCAAAATAGTTGTAAAAAGCATTATCTGTCATATAGTTTTAAGTATTCAGCTGTCTCTTAACCGGACAGCAGTGAGGGCATTTATAGGGCAAATCAGCTCTCCATCTGTTCATTTTTAAAAAAAACGGAGTAGCCTTCACTGCCGCTGTTGTTATGAAGGACGAAAGAGGCAAGGCATTTATTGCCGAAACGATATCTGCGTAGATTGGCCAAGTGAGACTTTGACCATGCGATAAGGGTCTCAACCTTTCCCTCATCACTGTCGCAAACAGGCCAGAGTGCAAGATTATCCTGTCCCGATCCGGACAATAAATAATACCGGCCTTCTTGAATTTCCTTATATTCCAATAGGTATAGCTCTGGTATTCAACTTGCAAATACTGTTCCATGGTGACTGGAACCGTTACTGCGTCGATACGCTGCGGTCGACAGTTTTCAGAAGAGGCAAGCGCATGAAAGCAGACAAGACACTTGATATCAAGGGACTTACTGACCAGAGGCCAAAGGAAGTGACAAGGAACGTTCTGAGCATGATGGCAAAAGGCCAGATACTCAGGGTCATAGCTGACGATTCAGGGGCAAGACAGGCCCTTATTGCACTATGCGAATATTCTGGTTACCGTCTGCTCTCCCTGGAAGAAGAGAGTGGAGTCATCTATTTTAATATACAGAAATGAATAAGAGAGCAAAGTCTTTCTCCCCGCATGCCCGGTATCTGCCTTTGGCAGTGCCGGGCATGACCCCCTGCGCTGTCAGGAGGATAACGGCAAGACCAGATATCAGGAGGTATCGAGTGAAAAAAAGAATTGCAGTTGTTGCACGCGACAGGCAGGATGAGGCGCTAAGAATGGCTGTAGGACTTACTCTTATGGATGACACAATCGATGTCTTTGTGCTTGACAGGAAACTGGAGGATTCTGAAAACAACAGGCTGAATATCGAGACCATGGAGTTGATGGACATGAAGATGTACACAAATTCAGCCGAAAACAGCGGTATGGAATATCTTTCCACCGAACATATGGCCAGGAAATTTCCGGGCTATGACACCGTGCTGCCGTATTAATCGATGTAACAAGGGAGGAACTGATGAGGATCCTGCATGTGGTCAAAGAAGAGCCTGACACAACAACAGGCACGATATTTTTGGAGCAGGCAATGATAGATCATGTGACTGTCATTGATCTGAGAGAAAACAGGGATTATGACTATATCGTCAGCCTGATGGAATCACATGACAGGGTAATTTGCTGGCAATAAGGAGGCGTGAGACATGAAACTCGGCATACTGGTTAATACGGATAAACATCTTGACCATATTATCGGCATGGTGACGGCTGCACTTGGCAGAGGCCATGAGATCACGATATTTGTGATGGACACCGGCACGAGACTGTTGAAAGATCCTGCTTTTGCCGGACTGTCCATCCTTCACGGAGTATTGATGAGCTTCTGCGACCTCAGCGCACAGAAGGAAGGAATAAAAAAAGAAGGCTTGCCTGACGAAATCCTGAGCGGCAGTCAGTATAATAATGCAGTCATGGTGCATGAATCTGACAGAGTTCTGGTGTTTTAGCGGTTTCTGTTTCTCCCGCACAGGAGGTGCCTATCATGGATATCAGGAAGACCGAGCATGTCCTGCTCGTGTCCTTCTGCACCCTTATCGTCCTGCCCATTCTCTACATCTACCGCTCGGCAGATAACAATACGTTCACCAGCTGGCGATGGGTCTTCTCTCAGTCAGGTATCCTGCAAGTATTTTTCTTCCTTTTACCGGCATTGCTTTGCGCCTATGCCCTGTCGCGCCTGAGGTTTTCCGGGCGCAATGCATATGCATTTCTTTTTCTCCTGTCTTTCGTTTCGATCATCCCTCTCTGGCAGGAGTCCGAGTCAATCATTGATGCGTCCAGATATTTTGTCCAGGCCAAATCCCTGAAAGAGCACGGGATACGGTATTTCCTTGATCATTGGGGCGACAAGATCCATGCCTGGACCGATATGCCGCTGGTGCCCTTTCTCTACGGCCTTGTGTTTGCCGTTTTTGGAGATTCCAGGCTCTGTATTCAGGTGTTCAACACCACCCTCTTCGCGCTGACAGGCGTAATGACATTCCTTGTCGGGAAAAGGCTTTGGGATGAGGAAACAGGGCTGCATGCAGGACTGCTTCTGCTGGGAATGCCCTACCTGCTTACGCAGGTGCCTCTGCTGCTTGTCGATCTGCCGACAATGTTCTTCCTGACCCTTTCCATCTATACCTTTCTTCATGCGATTGAAAAGGGAGGGCTTCGCTGGACAGTTGCTGCCTCAGTCGCATTATGCTTGGCCATTTTTGCAAAATATTCGACCTGGCTGATGCTTTCTGTTATTCCGATAATCTCATTTGTTTCCGGAACGGGACAGCCGAAGAAGACATTCAGCAGAACATGTTCTGTTCTTCTCATTGCAGGTCTTCTTGCAGGGGGTGTCATCTTTGTCCGCTATGATCTTTTCCGGGACCAGATCATGATCCTCAGGACGTACCAGTGGTCAGGCCTCAGCCGCTGGCAGGAAGGTTTTCTCTCGACGTTCCTGTACCAGACACATCCGTTCGTGACCATCCTCGCACTCTGCGGAATATACCGGGCGATCCAAAAGAAGGATATACGTTTCCTTATTCCAGCATGGTTCGCTGTTTTGGTACTCATCCTCCAGATAAAGAGAATACGGTATATTATCCCGCTCTTCCCGCTCTTTGCTCTCATGGCAGCATATGGTCTTCAACTGGTCAAAGACAGGCCCATCAAACAATTCATTTCCCTGTGCATCGCGGCCTCGTCGCTGGTTCTCGTATACAGCGCATATCTGCCGTTCCTGAACACTACAGGCATGGCAAACCTGAAACATGCCGGGCAGTATCTCAACACCCTGAACTGCGATTCTGTTGAGGTCTATGCCCTGCCGCAGGAAAGCTCGTCAGGCAGCACATTCGCAGCAATACCGATACTCGACTACCATACGGTCAAAAAAATCGTCTCTCCCCAGGAGTGGCCCGGGCATATGCAGGACAGCACAACGCAGAAATCTTCCCTGAGGTTCACCTGGGAGACAACAAAGCCTGATCTGTATTCTCAGCCCGAGACAGACAAAAGCTGTGCTGTTGTCATCATTTCGAGCAGGGCGCTCGACCCTGCAGCCGGGGCATTCATTGGAAAAGATCCTGGTTCCCTGAAGATGCTGAAAGAGTTCGGACAGACATCAGAGGTCTTTAAATACCAGACGTTCGTGACGATCCTCAGGCAGGAATAGCTGTTCCTTTTGGGACAACTATTCCCTTTCATTGTTCCTTTCGGAACAGTTCACAAATCAGCAGGGTGAACGACACTGCAGGCCTCCCGGTATCAAGCCTCTGTATTAACACCATATTTCCCTTTTTCCGGACCGCTCGGACCTGATGGTATGCCACTTGCAACAATCCCCTTGAAAAACAATTCGTTGTTGACAGAGGCAAATTCAATTCGTGGAGGTAGAAAGGTGGAAAGTGATGCAAAAAAGAAGAAGATATGGGCGTTGGTGATCATCGGATTCTTCGCCCTCGTAAGCATAGTGACATACGCTTACAATGATTATTATATTTATCTCTCCGCCTATCTCTGGTTCGGTCTCATCTACGGCATGTGCCTGCAATACGGCAGGTTCTGTTTTGCCTCAGCCTTCAGGGACCTGTTCGCCGTCGGCGTGCCGAGAATGGTTGTAGGCATCATGACCGCCACGTTATTTTTCGGACTCGTCTCTTCATTTGTGACAGCTACCGGATTCAGCACGTTCCATGCCTCTCCTTCAGGGATTCACTCCATGATCGCAGGTCTTATATTCGGGGTCGGGATGGTCTTTGCAGGCGGCTGCGCCTCTGGCTCACTCTATAAGGCAGGAGAAGGAAACGGGGTGGCTCTGCTCGTAATATTATCCATCAGCGTAACACAGTCGTCCTTTGCAGATATCGGCGGCTGGCTCAATTACCTCGTCCCGGCTTCCTGGCACGCCTCAGCACTGTCAAAGAACCTTCCGGCGGTGATAAATGTTGGAGATGGCTGGCTCGACCAATACCTTGCAGGCTATGTCTGGAACCATCCAACCGTCACATTCGCAAAGCTGCTCGGCCTGAAGAACGAATCAGCGTCAGGCGCATTTGCAGGAAATCTTCTTGTCGGCGTCATCTTACCTGCGCTTCTCATGCTGACCGTGGTCTATTTCATCTGGGGGAAGAGGGCGTTTGTGCGCGACACGCTGAAAGCAAAGGGAAGTGTCAGCCTCCGTGACCATCTCACCGGTTTCTGGCAGATGATTCTTTCATCAAAGAGGACCTCGTTAGCAGGCCTCTTTCTCGGCATAGCCTGCGGACTCCAGATGTTCGTCATTGAAGGTCTGCGCATAAAGTTCGGGATCAGAAATGCAGGAGAGATCCTCACGCGGCTCGGCTCGGATTTCGGCCTGTCGATCAGGGGTACCGTGTTTGACCCAGGCTACTGGTATGTGACCACGCAGGAGGCCCAGTGGGTAGGCTGGGTCATGCACAAGCTCGGCTGGAACAATATGGACAATATCTTTTTCGGCTATATCAACGGCATACCGAACCCTGCCCTGAATCCTGCTGACTGGATGTCCCTGGCCCTTATAGGCGGTGCAGCAATCATGGCGCTGATGAACAATGAGTTCAAATTCAAAAAACCGACCATGGAACTTGCGACATGGGCCATTGTCGGCGGCTTTCTCATGGGAATCGGCTCACGGCTCGGCCTCGGCTGTAATGTGGGCGCATTCTTTGTCCGGGTCTCTAACGGCGATGTCGGCGGATGGCTCTTCGGGCTCGGCATGATAGGCGGAGCCTTTGTAGGGGTGAAATTCTTCAACTGGTGGACAGAGCGGAAAATGGCCAAAGAACTTGCCGGAATGGAAATATGATGCAGAGAGAAAAAGGAGGAACACTATCATGGCGGTAAAATTCGAAAAAATATCCGAAGGCTCCTATGCCCTTGACTGCACAGGGTATGTCTGCCCGCATCCTCAGATTTACACCAAGAAAATGCTCGAAAAGATCAAGGAAGGAGATACCCTGGAAGTCACCTTTGACAATCCTTCTTCAGGTGAATCGATCACGGCCATGTGTTCATCGCTTGGCAATGAAATAATCGAGCGGACCCAGCAAGGCGGCAAAATTATCTTCAAGATAAGGAAGGCGGCATGACACCAGCGTCATTGCCGGAGGTGTAGACATGGACAGAACATTCATCATCGCAATTCTTGTAGTCACCTTATTTACCGGATTTTTGATCGGGTACAGCGTTCCGCCCTTTATCCAGGCCGGCGTATTCAGCGGCCGGAAAGAAAAAGGAGTAGAGTCCCAGATAGACAAGGGGATGGAGCAGCACTATAAGGATCTCTTTAAAGATGAAGAAAAGTAGTACGGATCTGCATAGGCATTTCAGGGAGGATAACTGATGGAAAAGAAATTTATTGCAGTCATTGTGGTCGTCTTTATGGTCGGGGTGTTGATAGGATTTAAGACCTCTTATGGCATCCCGATCCAACCCGGATATTTTGAGAAGCAGGAAGCCCCGGCGTACGGCTCCTCGGAAACCAAGGCCATTGGCTCGGAGTTCGGCAAGGAATATGAAGAGCATTTCAAGGACCTGTACAAGGCAGAGTGATGCAGAAACAGCCAGACATCAGAAACAGTTGCAGGCCATACAAAGTCAGATTGCTCAGGGAGGCAGACGCATGAAAAAAATACTTATTGCTGTTGATGACAGCAAGGGGTCAGAGGCAGCCGTTCGCACCTTTATCGATCTCTTTCCGTCAAACCGTCCCGATACCGTAGTGCTTCTCTATATCCAGAAGATCGAAGGCCGCTCCCTTATGGACGAGATGCTCGGGGAGGCAGAGATGTCAACCCTGAAGGAGATGCTGAAAGGTACAGAGTACCAGGAATTTCTGGACAGGAAGGCCGCAAAGGTCATCTCATTTCACACTGACCTCTTTAAGGAAAAAGGGATTGTCGGAATAAAAACGCTTGTCAGGGAAGGCCATCCTGCAGACGAAATACTCAACGCTGCAAAGGAAGAAGGTGCAGGCATGATAATCATAGGGTCACGGGGCAGGAAAATGCACGATCTTCTTATGGGCAGTGTCAGCAGGGAGGTGGCCAACAGGGCTGATATACCTGTGCTTCTTGCCAAGTAAGATCATGCAGGGAAAATTGAAGAGGCGGCTTCCGCTGATCCAATTCTTAACTAACAACCGTAACACTGAAAGGGAGGCAAACGAGGCTATGAAAAAAAGAATTATGCATCTGATGGTAGTAACGATGTTCCTGCTGGTCTCAGCAGGCCTGTCACAAGCTGCAACGTGGGCACATCCTGAATTGCTGCTGACACCGGCAGATGTCGAGAAGAACGCGAGCAAGGCAGACTGGGTCATTGTGGACTGCAGGGATCTGAAGGATTACGCAAAAGGTCATATCCCGGGCGCCATCAGCTTTGGCAAAGAGTGCAAAAAAGCTTTGCGGGACAGCACATCAAGGGTATTCAAGGATCCAAAGAAATATGAGACTATTTTCGGCAAGTCCGGCATAGGCAATAACACACACGTTGTCTTTTATGGCGAGCACAAGACCACTGACACCTTCAAGGATGTGAGCGTCTCCTTCTGGATAATGGAGTATCTCGGTCATGACAAGGCACATGTACTCAACGGCGGTATTGATGCATGGATGAAGGCAGGCAAAAAACTGACGAATGAACCTGCCATGAAAAAAGAGACAAAATTTGCGGCAAAGGTCGTAGCAAACAGGATCGCCACTACCGATGAAATACTTCAGATCGCCCAGGGCAAAAAGAAGGGCATCACCCTCATAGATTCCAGAACCGAAAAAGAACATGCGGGCGAGGATATCCGCTCCCTGCGCGGCGGCTATGTTCCCAACACAACCAAGAACATCTCTCATAAAAACACTATGGATCAGGAAAAAGATCCAAAGACGGGTAAAGACGTTGACAACGGCTATCTTTCGCCTGACCGGGTTGCCGGGTTCTTCAAAGACTTCGACAAGAGCAAGCGTACGATTGGATACTGCCACACCGGAACGCGTTCAACCCTTACGTATCTTGAGATGAGACTGCTTGGCTTTAAGGAGCCTGCAAACTGGGATGATTCCTGGATCGTCTGGGGCAACAATCTCAAATACCCGGTGGCTGACGAACAGTGGATCAACTTCGAGAGGCTGAAGAAGGCTGAAGATGATCTCAAGGCCCTCAAGGATGCCATGCCGAAAAAAGAGGGAGCAAAGGAATAGTCAGGTTGCACTTCGACTATGTATGTGCTATTTTTTAGAAGACAGGCCGGCAGTCTTTTCTGCCGGCCTGATTATCATTCCGCAAAAAAGGGGGGATTCTAAATGCGTATATTAGTTGCTCATGATGGTTCAGAACACGCGGATAAGGCACTCTCAAAGGCTGCAGACATAGCAGCGATGACAAAGTCCGCTATCGTCGTACTCTCTGTTGTCCCTGACCTCTGCATGATGGAAATAAGCGATGACGACTGCAAAAACATGTATAGCATCATGACCGAGGAATCTGAAAAAAGACTGACTGCATTGAAGGATGACCTTTCCAAAAAAGGCGTTGAAATGGAGACTGCTGTACTGTTTGGAAACGCTGCAGACATCATAATCAGCACCTGCGCCGACAAGAAGATCGATCTGGTTGTGGTCGGCTCCCACGGCAGGCATGGAGCCAGAAAATTCCTGCTTGGCAGCGTCTCCTCCAGGGTCGTTGATCATGCAGCTTGCGATGTCCTGGTTGTGAAATAAAGAAAACAGTATAAAAAGCAGTGCCGTAAATAAAACTAAACGTTCATAAAAGGAGGCAGATATGGATGGGGAAAAGAGGTCACCCGTAACATTAATAGTGGGGCTGATTCTTCTTGCGTATGCCCTTATTCTCAGGAGCCAGAATACGGCTTTAACACCCAGCGGACTCGTCGCTGTCGCGGAGTACCTTAAAACAGGCGGTACAATCGGCACGCAGATTTCCGTTGGCTTATGGTCAGGGGTTATCATCTGTCTGATCGGCATCTGGAATCTTGCGGTGCCGTCCATGACATCAAAGTTTGACAAACTTGTGCGTGCCCCTATGGCCGGCATCGGAACTATAATCACTCTTTGTTATATAACACGTTATTACATGGAGCCCATCTTCAAGATATGGGGAAAACTGGCGAAACCTGCGCTCGGTTTTGATATGGCAACTATCTTCGGCCTTAACTACATCCTCCTCGGGATCATCCTCGGCATTATCTGGGTCAATACTATCGGCATTCCTTCCTGGATGCAGGCAGGTGTCAAGACCGCCCGTCTGGCCATGAAGATGGGGGTTATCACGCTGGGAGCAATGTACAGCATTACCGAGCTCAAGTATCTTGGCGGGTTGAGTATTGTGATGGTCGCTACATTCGTTATGGGAACTTCCCTACTTGTCCTATGGCTCGGCAAGCTTGCTCAGGCACCCCGTCCATTAATCGGTGTGCTGTCTGCCGGTATGGGCGTCTGCGGCGTATCAGCTGCAGTTGCTGCAGCCCCGGTCGTGAAGGCCAGAGGCGTTGACATGGCCTACTCGATCGGCATGCTGCTGCTAATAGGTGTTGTAGGCCTTTTTGTTTTCCCACCCGTAGCAAAGATGGTAGGCATGAACGAGCTTCAGTTCGGGGCCTGGGCAGGCACCGGCATCCTCAACTCAGCCCAGGTTGCGGCAGCTGCCCTGATATTTGACCCCAACACCATAGAGACCCTGAAAGTCGCGGAAATATTTAATATCACCAGAATCCTGTTCCTCCCCTTCATAGTCATTGTGCTTGCAATATGGTTTGCAAAGGGAGAGGAAGAGTCTGAGAAAGGCAAGGTCAATCTTGGCAAGGTCCTCATTGACAAGTTTCCGCTCTTTGTCCTCGGTTTTATCATCATGTTTGCTTTCAGTTCAACAGGAGTCTTCACCCCTTCCGGGCAGGAACTCCACGGCAAGCACTTCTACAGCTTCAAGCCTGCCGAAAGCAAGGAAGTAAGAACCAGGGACTTGAAGAAGATTCAGGCATTTATTGAAACCGGTTCAGTCACCGACCCAAAGGTCAAGGAAGCGCTTGAAAAACTTGTAGCCGACAGGCAGGTAACCAGTGCTGATCAGACTGACCTTGTCCTGAAAGCTCAGGATTTTACAACTGACAAAGACATGAAAAAGGTATTTCAGGACGCTGACAAGAAAGTCCAGGCAAAGCCCAAGACCATGGAGATGATGAGGGAATATATGATGTGGTTCTTTGCCTTCGGTCTTATCGGCCTTGGGATGCAGATCACCTGGTCGACCATCCGACAAGCAGGAGGAAAGGCAGCGCTAATAGGTGTGGTTTCCGGAGTTGCAAAGGCAGTACTTTCTTTCTTTGTCTGCTGGCTGTTAATCAAGGGAACCATCTAAAGGAGGCATGAAAAATGGCTGAAGAAAAAGCAACGACAGAAGAACAAAAAAAGATGGAGGAGCGCGCTCTCAGCGTCTTTGCCTCTGAAAAAAAGGAAGATATTACAGCGCTGATAATTGCCTTTGTCCTTGCGATACTGGTGCTTATCGCACTGAAGTGATTTCGCTATGATACGTAAGATACTGGTGGCTACGCACGGCACCGAAAATGCGATTCAGGCAGAGTTACATGCCATACAATTGGCTCAGGCATTGGGTGCACGTCTTCATGGTCTCTATGTCATTCATAAGGACTGGGGGTCTCTGGTCGGCATAGAATGGCTCCACTCCTCTGAAAAGAGAATGGATTTTTACCGCTACGCCGAATCAGAACTGTACCGGATGGCAGATGCGGCACTGGCCGGGCTCGTTCAGCGTGCAGGGGCGCACGGCATAACCGTAACGTCTTCTGTCAGGGTGGGTGACCCCGGGACAGTCATTGCCGAAGAGGCCGGCGGGACCAACGCAGACCTCATTGTGATCGGCAGCAATGGCAGCAAAACATCCGAGGAATACAGGGCAAAGGTTTCCCTTGTCAAACTGATGAAGGCAGCGCCTTGTTCGGTTCTCCGGGTAAAAGCAGATGCCGGCAGAGGGGGTGAGAAGCTCAGGGAGCAGGGACATGCTCAAGATTTTCAGGAAACCCAATGGAACAAACTCGGGAAAAGTAGGAAATGTGAGACGGGTTTGTAAAAAGCTCCGGAGGCAAGGCGCGCAAAAAATGAGGAATGAGGCGTAATTACAGTTACGTCGCAGTGACGGGTTTTGAAGCGCAACGCAGCATACGGACTTTTTACAAAGCCGGCAGACGTGGTTAACCATTTTATCAGCCACCTGTCATGAACAGGCGGTAAAGGAGGAAGCATCATGAAACGCACATTGATCGCATTACTGTTTCTCACCGTGGCCTTGGCAGGGTTTTACACCATGGCAGCTGCAGGACCCTATCCGGATGCTGTCATTAAACAGGCAGAGAGTCTGAAGGCAGACGCTGATGCAAAGAAAGACATGCCTGCATCCCTTCAGGGCATCAAGCTTATCGACGGCAAAGAATTAAAAAAGTGGATGGATGAGAAGAAGAAGTTCGTGATCATCGACAACAGGAACAAGGAACAGTTCACCAAAGAGCACATAACCGGTGCCACTCTTATTACCGTAGATGAACTGATGGGAAACCCAAAGCTGTCTGACGCGCTGGACAAGAAAGTCCCGCTTGTACTCTATTGCAACGGCGTTAAATGCTGGCGCTCACCGGCAGCTGCCCTTCTTTATCAGAGCCTCGGCTTCAAGGAAGTCTACTGGTTCAGAAACGGACTGCCCGAATGGGTCAAGCTTGACTACCCGACAGTTGAAGGCGGCAAATAGCCGGATACGGTAACCCATATTAATGCAAAGGGTTGGGGAATGCGGAGAGCAACCCTGACCCTTTGCATTTTATATGCGTACGTATAAATAGCCAATGCACTCGATATCCTCAAGCATTCTGCTGCCGGTATCTCTTGCAGCGGCCTTCCAGGTCATAACTGACCTGAAGACAATTATCAGACTCTCGCCTTTTTTTAGTCTGAAGAGTATTGAACCCTCATCAGGCAGGGTTGCACAGATAGGTGAACGTCTTATACTGACGATCGAATATTATGCAACTAAAAATATCGAGACTCATGCCATTGAAATAGACAGGCTTGAGACGAACAGGCTGATCTCCTATGCCATCGGAAGCGGAGTTATTAGAACCATACGCTACGGGCTCGAACCTGTTAGCGGAGGTATTCAGCTTACACAGACATTCGAACTTGATGCAGAAAATGAGTCCCTCATAAAAGGAACTCAGGATGAACTTGATGTATGGCTTAGAAGCGTCGGGAACTATCTGAAAATTAGCGAGAGAAATTCTCTCTCAAAGCAGTTTCAGAAATGGTTCATGGATAGCGTCTGGCTCAAGCTCACCATTTCGGAGAGAACTATCGCTCTTATCATGGTCAAGATATCGGTTCTTGAACTTGTCCTTTTACTCATCCTGGTGCTGATATGGAACACAGGATAGTTAGCACGGATAGTGCACGTTTTGACGAAGCAGGTCCAATGCGGAAGGTCAATAATAATGAAAGGGTGACAATAAAGGAGGTAACGGAAATGAGGAAAATGGCATTCGCAGGTTTAACCTTACTGATTTTTGTTTGCGTAATCGCAGTCGGAGTCGCCCCTGCTGCTGAACTGAAATGGGTAGGGTGCGATATCCTTGAACTCTCGGTAATGCAGTCCATATCAAAGGAGTATGAAAAAAAGACAGGCGTGAAGATAAGCCTTCAGGAAGCCGGCGCCACCAGGGGAATCGTTGACGTGGCTGCCGGAAAAGCCGACATCGGTGGCACGTGCAGACATGCAGTTGCGAGGAATGAAGAGCGCGGGGTTAAGCTGGTCCCCGTGGCTTGGGACGCCATTATAGTGGTCACTCATAAATCAAACCCTGTGGATAACCTGACCCTTGAACAGATACGGAATATTTTTACCGGCAAGACTTCCAGTTGGAAGAGCGTTGGAGGCCCAGACCGGCCTATCCAGGTCGTTGCTCGGGAAGGCAAACTTTCCGGTGTGGGCCAGATGGCTCGCAAGCTTGTGTTCAAGAACCCGGACCAGGAATTTACTCCGAAGGCGCTACTTTTCAAATCCACCGGACCGGTTGAAGAGGCCGTGGAAAAGACCCCGTGGACTATTGCCTTTACAGGGATAAGCAGCGCTACAAAGCGGTCGTTCAAGGTGCTGAAGATCGAAGGGAAAGCCCCATCGTATAACACCATTGCACGTGGGGAGTATATGCTGTACCGGCCGCTGTATCTTGTTACCAGACATGATGCAAGTCCGGAGGTTAACAAGTTTATCTCCTTTGTGCTCAGCGATGAAGGGCAGGGCATAATCAAAAAAGAAAATACTGTAACGCTCAAGGACGGTCAGGCGCTCTGGCAGAAATACGGCAACTATTAACCCGCAATCGAATTCCTCATCCTGTCCTCGCCTGACTGAAATCGCTCTTTATATTCGAAATGCTAAGCCGTCCGATTGCCGACCAGCGAGGATGCCGGGGTAATATTAAGATATGCTGTTTGTCCCATTAAGGGTATGACTGCACTTTGCAGGCCATGGATATCGGGTTGAACAAGCGGCATGGCGATGTTAAATATTATGGTTATACGGGTATATAAATGGTAAACTGTTTCTGTCTTAAAGACTAATACTATACTTAGGAGGGTTCAATGGGCGAGACAGATCAGGAGACGGCACAGTTTGATGCACAGGATGTGGAGAAGAACAAGGTTCTGGCGATCGTGGGTTACATATTTCCGATTTTATTTTTCATCCCGCTGGTGACTGAGGCAAAAAACAGCATATACGCCAAGTTTCATTCAAATCAGCAGTTGATTCTCCTCATCTTCGGATTTGCCGGAGGAATCGGCCTGACTATCATAACATTCATCCTGGCCTTCATCCCCCTTCTGGGACCTCTGATGGCAATGCTTCTTTTGCCGGTGTTCTGGCTGGCTTGCCTGGGCCTTGCCATTATGGGCATTATTAATGCGGCAAACGGCAGCACCAAAAAACTTCCCGTTATCGGAGGACTTGCTACGCTTATTAAATAGACCGCCCGGCACTACCGTCCCGCGAAAAGCCCTGCATTCCTGCAGGGCTTTTTTATTCATAGCGCAGAGCTTCTATGGGATCGAGCAGCGATGCCTTGTACGCCGGATAAAAACCGAAGAAGATCCCTACCAGGCCTGAGAAACCGAAGGAAAGAAACACAGAAAAAGGCGATACGACAATAGACCAGCCTGCAAGATTAGAAAGCACTTTGGATACCGTAATCCCGCAGATGATGCCGATGATGCCGCCGATCATCGAAAGCGTCAGGGCCTCAATGATGAACTGAAGTCTGATGTCCCAGGTCTTGGCGCCGACCGCCATCCTGATGCCGATCTCCCGTGTCCTCTCCGTGACCGAGACGAGCATGATGTTCATGATGCCGATGCCGCCGACAACAAGCGATACCGAGGCAATTGCGCCTAACAGGATGGTCATCACCTTGGTTGACTGCTCAGCGGTCTGGAGCATCTGGGTAAGGTTTCTGACCGTGAAGTCATTCTCCTGTTTTGCGCTCAATCTGTGGCGCTGCCGAAGCAGGTCAGTGATCTCCTTTTCGGCCTTCGGAAGATCTTCTGCTGACCGTGCCTTTACAGACATAAGGCGGATCATTCCGGGAAAGGCAGTGCCGAAAAGTTTCTTCTGTGCTGTCGTAATCGGGATGAAGATAGTGTCGTCCTGGTCCTGCCCGTTCGGCGACTGGCCCTTTTCCTCAAGCACACCTACTACGGTAAAGGGGATCTTCTTGATGCGTATCACCTGTCCCACAGGATCGATGCTGCCGAAAAGATTTTCCACGATGGTCTGGCCGATAAGACAAACTTTTGTGGCGCTCTTCACATCATCGTCAGAAAACGGTCTTCCCGAGGACAGACTCCATTCGCGAACAATGAGTATGTTCGGCGAAGTTCCGGTCACACCTGTAGACCAGTTCTGATTCCCATACACTACCTGGGCCGTACCGCCGAGGATCGGAGCAACAGCCTGCACTGAAGGACATTCCTTCTCGACTGCGTCAGCATCGCCGAGCGAAAGCGTAGGCTGGGTGCCTGCACCCATCCGAATGCCCCCGGATGTACTCGCCCCTGACAGTACCATGATCAGGTTGCTGCCGATGCTCGCTATCTGCTCAGAAATCTTCTGACGCGCACCGGTGCCGACCGCAAGCATGGCTATCACCGCGCCGACGCCGATGATCATGCCGAGCATGGTAAGCCCTGAGCGCATCTTGTTCACGCGCAATGCCCTGAGAGAGATCCTGAATGTGGAGGGGATATTGATCATGTCTGTATGCGCTCAGCAAAGACACAATCCGAACAGCCTATACACTCGTACGCACCTGGGACATTCTTTATGCCTTCTCTGCTGAAAGCTGACCACTGAATGCTGATGGCTGATCTGCAAGTCATTTTCTTACCTCATCGCTCACAATGCAGCCGTCAAGGAAGCGGATAATGCGCTTGCTGTACGCAGCAATATCAGACTCATGCGTCACCAGCATGACCGTAATATTGGCCTCGGTGTTCAGCTGCACAAAAAGGTCCATGATCTCCGCACTCGTCTTCGTATCAAGGTTTCCGGTCGGTTCGTCAGCAAAGATGATAGGAGCATTGTTCACCAGGGCCCGTGCAATCGCAACACGCTGCTGCTGGCCGCCTGAAAGCTGATTGGGGTGGTGGTGCTCCCTGCCCTCAAGCCCGACCTTTCTGAGCGCTGCCATGGCCTTTTGCCTCCGCTCTTCAGCAGAAACGCCCTTATACAGAAGCGGCAGTTCAACATTTTCTATTGCTGCTGTCCTCGAAAGCAGATTGAACCCCTGAAATACAAACCCGATCTTCCTGTTCCTGATCTCAGCGCGCTCGTCCCTGCTCAACCCGCCCACATCAACCCCGCTCAGCAGGTAGTTCCCGGTTGTCGGCTTGTCAAGGCAGCCGAGGATATTCATAAGCGTTGACTTGCCTGATCCGGACGGCCCCATGACCGCAATGAACTCACCCTCTTCGATAGTCAGGGTCGTGGGACAGAGCGCCCTCACCTGAAGCTCGCCGAAGGTGTATGTTTTGCTGATGCCCCGAGCGTCGATCAGGCTCATATCAGAACATTTTCGGGGCAGCGGCAGCCGGCTTTTCATTGGCCTTGCCGAAAGATTCGACGATCACTTCCTGGCCTTCCTTAAGGTCATCGGACAGAAGTTCGCTGTGCATGCCGTCGCTGATCCCTATGGTGACCCCAATACGCTTTGGCGATTTATTCTCGACCACCCAGACGCCCGGCCCTCTTTGCTGCTTGCCGGCCTTCGTCTTATCCGGCGTGCCGGGACTGAAGCGCAGCGCTGCCTTTGGCAGCTTCAGCACATTGCCATGTGTAGAGGTGATGATCGAAACATTAGCGGTCATCCCGGGCTTGAGCTTGAGATCAGGATTGGACAACTTGATCACAACATCATAGGTAACGACATTCTGGACAGATATCGGCGCGTTCCGCACCTGAAAGACCTTGCCTTTGAACGTGGTCTCAGGGTATGCATCAACCGTAAAATCAACATCCATGTCTGTCTTGATCCTGCCTATGTCCGCCTCGTCAACATTCGTGTCGATCTGCATCTTGGTGAGGTCCTGGGCTATGGTAAAGAGCGTGGGTGTCTGGAAACTTGCGGCAACCGTCTGGCCTACATCCACATTCCGCGAAACAACAGTGCCGTCAACAGGGGAGATGATCCTCGTATACCGCATATTCGTCTCCGCTGTCTTGAGCGTTGCCTCTGCCTGTGCGACCTGAGCCTTTGAGGCAGTCACCTGCGCCCGGGCAGTGAGAAAGTTCGTCTCTGCAGAATCGAGGTCGCTTCTGGCGATAAGGTTTTTCAAAAAAAGCTCTTTTGACCTGTTCATGGATCTCTGCGCGTCCGCAAGTGAGGCCTCTGATCTTTCGAGGTTAGCCTTTGCCAGCAACAGCCCTGCCCGTGCCTGTTCCACCTGGGCCTCGAAGGTTGCAGGGTCTATCTGTGCTATGATCTGGTTTTTCTTTACTGCGGAATTGAAGTCAACAAAGATCTCTTTTACGGTGCCGGAGACCTGTGTGCCGACCAGCACTGTGGTGACCGCATTGACCGTGCCGGATGCTGTCACCGTGGAGGTTATGTCACCCCTTACAACTTTTTCTGTCCGGAATTTTACGTCGTTTCCCTTGTTGCTGCGCCAAAAGAATCCGGCAGCTGCCAGCAAAGCGATAACAACAATGACAGCAATACCCCCCGGGGCACAAGTAATCTTCTTCATCTTACCTCCGAACAGTCAGAAATCCGCTTTACTACTTAAACAATCGCAACGGCTCAATAGTTACAGCATAAGGAACCGGATACCTCATGCAGTCGCCGGTCAGTGGACATTCACGCTCAGTTCAAAATCAGCAGGGCTGGTTGCAGCAGCCTTTGCTGCCTCAAAGGTGATGACACCCTGATTGTACAGATCCATCAGATGCTGATCAAAGGTCTGCATGCCGTATTGGTCCTTGCCGGTTGAGATATAATCGCGTATATTCCCCATCTTGTCCTGATTCTCGATGCAGTCAGCAATACTGAGCGTGTTGCGCATCACTTCAATGACCGCGACACGGCCGGCATTGTCCTTTTTCCTGATAAGCCGCTGGGAGACGATGGCGGTCAAGGCTTCAGAGAGGCGTTTTCTGATGGTGAGCTGTTCGGAAAGATCAAACACGCTGATGATCCTCTGTATCGTCTTCGGCGCGTCCACCGTATGAAGCGTGGACATGACCAGATGTCCGGTCTCCGCAGCCTTTAAGGCAATGTCGATGGTGGTCCTGTCCCTCATCTCTCCAACCATGATGATGTCAGGGTCCTGGCGCAGGGCCGCGCGCAGGGCCTTGGAAAAGCTCTCCGTGTCGGACCCGATCTCGCGCTGGATAACAGAGGATTTGATCTCATTATGCAGGTATTCGATCGGGTCTTCGATCGTCACGATCTTGCAGGGCTTCGAATTGTTGATGAGGTTGATCATGGATGCCATGGTCGTTGACTTGCCGCTCCCGGTGATCCCGGTGACAAGGATAAGTCCCCGCTCTTCCATGGCCAGGTCCTTGATTACCTGCGGCAGACCGAGGGCCTCAACAGACGGGATGTCGTAGGGCACGATCCTGAGAACAATGGCAAAGGAGCCCCTCTGACGGCAGATATTCACCCGGAACCTGCAGATGCCGGCAAGGGAGTAAGAACAGTCGAAGTCCTGCAGTGTCTGCATGAATTTTTCGATCTCCTCAGGCAGGACCGTGCGCGTCTGCTCGATGATATGCCGGACAATTGCATCTGCCTCCGCCACCTTCAGGGGTTCGAGCGATTTCACAGCCGCAACGTGGCCGTGCTGCCTGAACTTCCATGGCGACCCTACACTCAGATGAACGTCCGAGACGTTCATCTCCTTTGCCTTATGAAGAACTTTCTGAAAAAGAGCGATAAGATTATTCACAATGACCTTCCTGAATAAATAATTTATAGTCTGAATGTACTTCAGGGCATAGTTTACCATTTGGCCGTCTAAAACTGCCCCTGTTTACGCCTTCTTTTGATCTGTTTCGATCTGTTTTTTTGAAGATGGAGTCAGGGAAAAAATGTGGTAGCCGGTGGGGGACCGGCTACCTTAGGAGGGGTTTTGCTAAGGGTTTTTGCCCTTGAAAATATCATACAGCTAAATAATGAAGCTTATATGAATTAATTATTAAATATATTTAAGAATTTTAATTATCTGGTGCCCATGGCCTTTTCAAGACTTGCAGCCCCCACCTTATAGTCATAGAGAGCCTGAATATGCGCTGCCTTTGCATTGCTCAGCGCAACCTCTGCGTCCGTAACCTCAATGGGGTTGCCCACCCCTGCTGCATACCTGCCGGTGGCGATCTCATGATTTTCTTTGGCCTGGCGGACCGCCAGATCTGCAGTTACGATCCGCTCTTCTGCCTCATTAAGGCTCAGATAGTTCTGCTGCACCTCAAGAAGTACGTTCTGTCGCAGGGCCTCCTCATTTGCCGCAAGGATGCTCAGGTTTGCCTTTGCCTCTAACACCTGGTTCCTGGTAAGAAATCCGCTGAAGATAGGGATTGAAAGCGCAACACCCGCGTTCCAGCCGCCATCACGGGTATCCGGCCTTTCCCCTGACCACGACCATGAAGCGCTGCCGGTAAGCATCGGAAAATAGCCTGTCTTCGCACCGTAGACTGCCTTTTCCGCAGCTATACGCCGGGCAGTGAGCGCCTTCAGTTCAGGCCTGTTCTCATAGGCCTTTTTTACTGCGTCCTCAAGACCAACCACGTATTTTGTAAAAGATAGGTTGTCCTCAATGGTGTAATCAGGCGCTTCAGGCACTCCCATGGCATTATTGAGCGATACCATGGTGAGTCGAACGGCATTCTCTGCAACGATAAGGTTCAGTCTTGCATTGCTCAGGTCAACCTCTGCCTTTGTCACATCAAATTTTGGTTTCGTGCCGACCTCGTAAAAGGCCTTTGCCTGTTCAAGATGCTGACGGAACTGATTGACCGTCTCGTCGGCAACAGCCCTGTTCCTTTTCGCCCGAAGGTGGTTGTAATACGCCTGCTTTACGTTCAGAATTATCTGCTCTTCCGTATTTTCAAGATCAGACTTTGATGCCTCTATGTTCTGTTTCTGTATGTCCACATTGGTTCCCGTCCTGCCAAAATCGAAAATGGTCTGTTTCGCTGCAGCGCCGGCAGAATACTGCTCAAACGAGTGAGAAGAGGAGAACCCCGAACTGAGCAAAGAGCTGACAGACGAACCGGAAGCAGACTTGACCCTGCCGTACCCCGCCGTCGCATCGAGTGTCGGCCAGTACCCGGCCTGTGCCTGTCCCTTCTTCGCCTCGCTGACAGCAACCGAACCCTGTCCCGCAAGCACATTGGGGTGTCTCTTCAGACCGATCTGGACCGCCCGCTCAAGGGTAACCAGTTCACCTCTGCCTATGATCTCCTCGGCATGCGCAGCAGGGACAAAAGAAAACGTCATGATCAGCAGCAGGAAAATTGTTCTTTTCATTATAGTGTTCCTCCGATTATAAACATTCATGGTGCATCTATTATACACCTTCGATCAGGCCTGTACATTGCCCTGCTTCTGCCTCTTCAGATTTACCCTGAGGCGTACTTTTACCCATTCCTGCATCCTGTCCATATAGTAATAGACAACCGGCGTTATATACAGGGTCAGGAGCTGTGAAACCAACAGACCGCCCACAACAGCGAGACCTAAGGAGCGGCGGGAAGCTGCGCCTGCGCCGAAGCCGATCGCAATGGGGAGCGTGCCCATAAGTGCTGCCATGGTGGTCATCATGATAGGACGGAAACGCACGATAGCCCCCTGGTAGATCGCATCAAGAGGTGCAAGGCCTTCGCGGCGCTGCGCGTCGAGCGCAAAATCGATCATCATGATCGCATTTTTCTTCACGATGCCGACCAGCATGATGATGCCGACAAAGGCATACAGGTTCAGGTCCTTGCCGAAGATCATCAGGGTGATGAGCGCACCGAACCCGGCAGACGGCAGCCCGGAAAGAATGGTGAGCGGGTGGATATAACTTTCATAAAGAATGCCGAGCACGATATAGATAACAATAATAGCTATGATCAGCAGAAGCGCAAGCCCCCTGGTCGAGGCCTGATAGACCTGGGCTGTCCCCTGGAAACCGGTCGTGATGGTCGAAGGCAGGGCCCTGGCCTCTTTCCCGATGGCGGCCACCGCATCGCCGAGCGGCACATCCGGTTTCAGGTTGAAAGAGATGGTCACTGAGGTGATCTGGCCGAGATGGTTGACCGACAGCGGTCCCAGATCATTTTTCAGTGTGCCGAGGGATGAGAGCGGGACCAGTTGATCCGCTGAAGAACGAACATAGAGCATGCCCAGGGCCGAAGGGTCGGACTGATATTGGGGTTCCAGCTCCATCACCACCTTGTACTGATTCGTGGGCGAATAGATCGTGGTGGCCTGGCGTGAGCCGTAAGCCGAGTACAGCGTATCCTCGATCTGCTGGGCAGAAATGCCGAGGGCCGCGGCCCTGTTGCGGTCAATGTCGAGATTGACCTGCGGGTTCTTCATCTGCAGGTCAGAGGTGACGTCCTGCAGAAGCGGCATAGTGCGCAGCTTCATCTCGAAGGCCGATGCCTGGCGATAGAGTTCGTCCGTATCCGGACTCTGCAGCACGAACTGGTACTGGGCCTTGGACTGGGTCGCCTCAAGCCTTATGGGAGGCGGGTTCTGCATGAACAGCAGAATGCCCGGGACTGTTGCGACCCTGGGACGAAGTTTCTGGATGATCTGATCTGCATTCAGCGTGCGCTCATGGCGCGGTTTGAGTTTGATGAACATGCCGCCGCTGTTGCCTCCAACCCGGCTCCCGGTTGCTCCCACAGACGACATGAAGGCCTCAACGTTCGGTTCCTGCAGCACGATCTCGGCAAGCTGCTGCTGCTTGCGCTTGAGCTCGTCGAAGGATATGCCCTGGGCGCCTTCAGTGGTCGCGCTGATAGCGCCGATGTCATCAGGAGGAAGCAGTCCCATCGGCATGAGCGTGAAGAGCCAGACCGTAGCCACGGTCATGACCAGGGTCAGCACAATTGTCGTACGCCGAAAACAGAGCACCCTGGAAAGAGAGCGCTCATACAAACGAAGCATGCCATTGAAAAACCGTTCCATGAAGTTATACAGCATGCCGTGTCTCTCCTCCCCCGGCGGTTTCAAAAAACGGCTCGCGAGCATGGGGGTCAGGGTCAGGGACACGACCCCGGAGATGAGGATGGCAAACGTGATGGTAACGGCAAACTCATGCAGCATTCGCCCGAGCATCCCGGCCATGAACAGCACCGGTATGAAGACCGCAACCAGCGAGATGGTCATCGAGATGATCGTGAAACCGATCTCTCTCGAACCCTTCAGGGCTGCCTCCATCGGCGCCTCTCCGTGCTCCATATGACGGACAATGTTCTCGAGCATCACAATTGCGTCATCCACCACAAAGCCGACCGACAGGGTCAGCGCCATCAGCGTGATGTTGTTGACCGAGAAGCCGAGGGCATACATGACCGCAAAGGTGCCGATGATCGAGAGCGGCAGCGCCAGACTCGGGATGATCGTGGCCGACAGGTTGCGCAGGAAGAGAAAGATCACCATGATGACCAGTCCGATAGTCAGCAGCAGCGTGAATTTGACGTCAGCCACTGATTCGCGGATCGTGTCGGTCCGGTCGAAGAGCACATTCAGCTCGACCGCCCCGGGCAGCTGCCTGCGAAAACTTGGGATCTGCATTTTAATGCTGTCGACCACCTCGATCGTGTTGGTGCCGGGCTGGCGCTGAATGGCCATGACAATGGCCCGGGTTGATTTCCCTTTGGTATTGAACCAGGCAGCCACCTTGTCGTTCTCAACGCTGTCGATCACGGTAGCGACATCCTGCAGCCTGACCGGAGCCCCGCCGCGCCAGGCAATGATCAGCGGTTTGAACGCCTCGGCGTTGTACAGCTGTCCGGTTGCCAGAATAGTAAAGGCCTGCTTGTCTCCCTGCAGTCCGCCGGTGGGCAGATTGACATTGCCGGTGCTCAGCGCTGCTGCCACCTCGTCCAGACCGATCTTGCGGCTGGTCAAAGCCTTTGGATCGAGCTGCACCCGAACAGCATATTTCTGGGAGCCAAACACCAATACCTGGGCCACGCCGTTGATCATGGATATACGCGGGGCAATAATGGTATCGGCAAATTCATTGACCTCTGACAGCGGCAGGGTTGGAGAACTGAGCGCCAGGTAGAGTACGGGCTGGTCCGCCGGGTTTACCTTCTGATAGGAAGGCGGGGTCGGCATGTCTGCCGGCAGCTGGCGGGCCGCTTTGGAGATGGCTGCCTGCACGTCCTGGGCTGCAGCATCGATATTCTTCTCGATCGCAAACTTAAGGACAATGACCGAGATGCCCTGCCCATTCGTCGAGCTCATCGAGTCAAGGCCCGCAATGGTCGAAAATTGCCTTTCCAGCGGAGTGGCAACGGCAGAGGCCATGGTTTCCGGATTGGCGCCCGGCAGATCGGCCCGCACCTGGATGGTCGGAAAATCGACCTTTGGCAGATCGTTCACCGGAAGGGCCCTGTACGCAAAAAGGCCGACCAGCATCACCGCCAGCATCACCAGGCTGGTCATGATCGGCCGTTTTATGAACAGCTCGGAAAGATTCATTTCGCTTTTCCCCCTGACCTCTTCTCCTCTTTCTGCCCCTGTTCCTTTACCTTATCCTTATTCTCTGCCTTATCTTTTCCTTTCTGCTCTCTGCTGTCCTTGACCTTATCCTCAGCCTTAACCTGATCTTTATCCTCAGCTTCTGTCTTATCCTTAGCCTTGCTCTTAACCTCCACCTTTGCCCCAGGTGAAAGTCTGAGTTGTCCGTCAGTAACCACTTTCTCACCGGGCTTAAGACCGCTCTCAATAACTGACTCATCTCCAAATGTCCTGCTCACCACAATTGATCGTGCTTCAGCGGTTGCGTCTTCCTTCACGACAAAGACAAACGGCCCCTTCTGTCCGGTCTGCACCGCCTGGGTTGGTACAACAACTGCGTTGCTCTGGGTCATAAGGGTCAGCAGCAGGTTCACGAACTGGCCGGGCCAGAGCTTTCTGTCGTTATTGGCAAAGCTCCCCTTCAGTCTTATCATCCCTGTTGCCGTGTCAACCGCATTGTCGATAAAGGTAAGGCTTCCCTGCAGAGGGGTCCTGTCGTCCTTTGAGAGCAATACTTCGACCTTAAGCGCACCGCCTGTCATGTATTTCTTGATTTCAGGAAGAGTCTTCTCCGGAACAGCAAAGCTCACATTCACCGGTTGTATCTGGTTGATCGTGACCATGGGAGAGTCAGCGCTCGCCTTGATGAGATTGCCTTCGTACACTGATAGACTGCCGGTCCTCCCTGAAAAAGGCGACCGGATCGTACAATAAGCAAGCTGCAGATGCGCATTTTCGACCTGGGCCTTTGAAGACTGGACAACAGCCTCGAGCGCCACCGCATTTGTGCGTACCTGTTCATACTGGGTCTCTGAAACGTATCCCTTCTTCACCAGCTCCGCATACCGCCGCTCTTCTGCACGGGCATTCTCAAACTGCGCACGGTCTCTGGCAAAGATCGCTTCAGCCTGCTTCAGTGCTGCCTCATAAGGCCGCGGATCAATGGTAAAGAGCAGTTCCCCCTTTTTCACATCCTGGCCTTCTGTGAAGTGGACTTTTATCAGGGTCCCTCCCACCTGTGCCTTGACCGCAACCGTTGACGATGCCTCCACATTGCCGATCGCGTTGATCTGCAGGGGCACTGCCTTCTGCGCTGCAATGCCGATCATGACCGGAACCGCCGGTTTTGCCGTCTGCTGCTCCTTCTGTTTGCAGGCAACAGCGGCAACCATGAGCGTAATGACCGCAGCCACAAGGACTATAGAATTTACATTAAAAAAATCTCCCCTCGCCCCTCTTTGCCAAAGAGGGGTCACTAATGCCTCCCTTTGACAAAGGCTTGTCCCCGGATGAGGAGAGGTTAGGAGGGATTTACTGAACAGATGCAGTTTCAATTTTGAAACTCTAAATAAACCATTATCCATTCTGGTTACTCCTTATCCCGTTGAGAAAAAATTCGTAGAGTGATCGGCCATATGCCTTCGGCCTTTTTATATCGCCGGTCAGGTATCCGAGGATCGCACCCCTGAGCGTCACCAGGATCATCAGGGCAGTTCCCGGGCAGTCCATGGAGCGCCATGTTCCGCCCTGCATCCCCTTCTTCAGGATATCGGTAATTATGCTATGCTGAGCCTTGAAAAAGGAATCCCTGATAGGCCGTTTGAACTCCAGATCGTATTCCTTGACGCCTGTAGACAGCATCTTCGTCTTCGTGACCGCAAGCTCCATATACAGATCAATAAGCTTTCGGAGCGCTGCCTCAGGCCCTTCTGCGCAGAGCGCCCCGATGCGGTCGAGAAATTCATCCATTTGGCTTTTCATGAGACCCGTATAGAGCTGCTGTTTGTTGGGAAAATAGAGGTAGATGCCGCCGATACTTATATGCGCCCGCTTCGCCACCTCCCGGATCGAAGCCTTTTCATAACCGCGCTCTGCGAACACATCGCAGGCAGCCCTGAGGATGTTCTGCTTCGACTCATCTCCGGTCCGCCGTTTCACGATACGCTTCCTGACCTCAACGGACATGCCCTGCGGCCTCCGCTTCAAACCGGTTCAGGCGATGCTCTGACAGATAGCTCGCTCCCTGATAATAACTGATCGCCTCGTCCAGAAGGCCAGGGTCAGCAGCCCCCTCCTTCTGCTTCTTTGTGTTCGCATCATACTCGTAATAACGATTATCTTTTTTTACATTCAGGACAACAAGCCGGCCATTCTTTTCATATCCAAGCCGTTCATAGGTCCCGATAAAAGCCCTTTCCTGGTCCGGAGACATCCTGAGAATATCCTTGCCAAAGAACCGGGAATTATAGCTGATGTTAAGCATACCCATGACCGTCGGCGCAATGTCGATCTGGCTTGAGAGCCTTTCAATGGTTCTTGGCGCCAAATGCCCAGGAGAATAGACGAACAGCGGGATCTCATACTTCCTGACCGGAAGCGCAATCCTTCCCGCAGAGCTTGCACAGTGGTCTGCCACAAATACAAAGATCGTGTCGCGGAACCAGGGTTCTTTCGAAGCTGCCTGCAGAAAGGTTCCGATGGCATGATCGGCATACTTTATCGCGCCGTCCCGCCCGGTATGGGACGGTATATCGATCCTTCCTTCAGGATACGTATAGGGCCTGTGGTTGGACGTTGTCATGATCAGGCCGAAAAACGGCTTGCGGCTTTCATGTGACTTGCCAAACACCTCTATGGACTTGCGAAAAAGGTCCTCATCGCTCACGCCCCAGGCATTCTCAAAGATGACCTCTGACTTTGAGAAGTCTGCCCTGTCGATAATATGGTCAATGCCGTTATGGCCGAAGAAATAGTTCATATTATCAAAGTATCCGTATCCGCCATACAGTAACTTCGTGTCATAACCAAGGCTTTTCATAAGCGAGCCCCAGGAAAAGAGGTTCTCATTGCCTTTGCGCTTCAGCGTCGAGCGGCCGGGCGTTGGCGGCAGAGAAAGACTTATCGCTTCAAGCCCCCTGTCAGTCCTGGTCCCTGTTGCGTGCATGTGCGTGAAAAAGACGCTTTCCTTTGCCAGCCGGTCAAGGTTCGGGGTGAGACCCTTTTTATTGCCGAATACCCCCAAGTATTCAGCGCTCAGGCTTTCCTCCACAATCACCACGACATTCAGCCTTTTTTCAGGGCCGGTATTGCTGATCTTCCTGGTAATGTCATAGATGTCTTCGTTTAGGAAAGCAGCATTTTTTTCAGAGAGCAGTGTCCTCAAATTCCTGAAAGCATCGTTGCTGTCCAGAGAGGTATAGAAATCCTCATAATTTATCGTATTGTTCCTGAAGGCCGCAAAGAGCGCGTAAATACCGTTGGCCGCAAGTTCATTCGCATATACGTTTGCGGATATGTGAGCCAGCGGCAGACTCACAAACACGGTAGCAGCAACAGGTATGATAAAAAAGACCGCTCCCCTTCTCATCCGCTGACCCAGGCTGCTCTTCTGAACACCTGAGAAATGGAGTTTTCTCCGCATAACAAACACGGCGAGAGCCGAGATGAGAGCGATCGTCAGGAGTATGGGGATGACCGGATATGACTCCATGATATTCTTCACAACCTCATGGGTATAGATAAGATAATCGACCGCAATGAAATTGAACCTCACACCGAACTCTTCAAAGAAAAAGAATTCGGACCCACTGCTGAAAAGGAAAAGATAGGCCGTCAAAAAGACTGCCATGGACATGGCGATCCGGTGCGGCCTGCTGTTATAGATCCGGTCAGGCAGAATGACAAGATAAAGGACAAAAGGCAGGGCAACATAGCCGGCTGTTGCCAGGTCGAACAGAAACCCCATGCCGTAAACCTTCAAAAGCAGCAGCGGCTTCGCATCGAGTGCGCGCAGATTCATTACCGTCAGGACGATCCTGGTCATAAAGGAAAGGCCGAGAAAGGCGGCGAAGAAGACGCCGAGGATCAAAAAACGACCCGGCTCTTTCCTGCTGGAACTGCCTGAGGCGTTATTGTCCGCTGAGATACGTTGAGGGGTTATTTGGTTGTCCTGCATTTGCTCCTTGTGATCGTTTTGATCTGTGTAGACGTTACGGAGATGAACATCTGTTCACGTGAACATCCGTTAATTATCCCTTCAGCCTGCTACTGAAGTCAAGGAAGCATTGTTGACCGGGGATAAGTGACTTGAGCTGACAGGCATTAATTGCTATGGGTTACGATCCAGCCTGATTCTGCGTTGAGGCCGAGACCCGCAATTTCAGGGCAAGATGGCTGAGAAAGTTCTTGAATGCTGAATCGCCTCATCTGCCTGTCTCGGCTGCCATTCGAGCGTTTTGGGATCAGAGCGCAGCCCGTCAAGGAATTCGAGGACACCGGCCTCGTTATACACTTCAGAGGATAACTCCTTTTTCCGGGCAAAGTGCAGATATCTGCTGACCCAATAGGCAAAATAGGGGATGTTCTTTTCGGGAACAAGCTTTCTCTTCAGGAGGTACGCCTGAAACTCAGGCAGCGCGTTATTTTTGTTATTTGCCAAATTTCCCATATTATACGAACGTCGCTTTTAGTCCATATTACCACATTATACGAAAAGCACAAATAGTAAACATGCTGTGTTTAAAGACTATTTCCATTGACAGATTTATTCCGTGTGATATTATTTATCTCATGAGCGAGATAAATCGGACGTTCGTATAGTAATTGTTAAAGCAATATGAAATCAAAAAAGACAATAAAATTTGACGCCGGTTACGAGATGTTTTTTGAGACAACCATTCGCGTTTTTCTCGGTGACAAGGCCTATCACATTGCTGGCCAAGTACATACCGATAAATACAGACTGGATTGGTATAAAAAGGCATTGAAGAAAATTGTTAAGAGACTCCATGAATTAGAGACAACAACAAAGCACAAGGAGCAGTTGACATATTGGGCTGAACGAGCGCTAAAGGCATCAAATACAAAAGACTTTGACGAAACCTCTTTTTCTTTATGTCTCTTTCGGCTGGTTGGTGCTCTTTTGGGCTTTGTTACTGTTCGAGGCATGATCCTTTACAACCCGATTTATCATCAAGAGCGTTCGCAACACAATGCTGAAAGGATGCTCCAGACTGGTGATCCGCTGCAGCCATATCTAGACGGAAAAAGTACGATTGGAATCAGGAAGAAAATTATTCAACAACTGAAAAGTGAGGGTCTGACCGATTATGATATTTCCCTTGTGCTTAATACTACTGAATACGAAATTAAGAAATTAAGAATGGAGCTTTAACACTTTGCTCCAGGCGACGCGGGATTAGCCGCTTTTCTTTTTTCAGTTTTCTCGTGGTTGCCCCGCGCTCCTGAGCACGGTCGTTCTGCGGAGAATATAAATGGAACCAAATGAATTAAAAAAAGGCCACGTATATTTTTCCTGTGGTTGGTCTACTGCTAAATATCCTGTTCCGGATATTAGAACATTTGTATATATCGGGGAAAATATAGAGGAAGACCTGGATAAAACACAAAATGAATACACATTTGAAATTCCTAAGAAATATTTTGAGAAAGAAATATTGAACGGATTATCCGAGGAAGAAAGAACAGAATATGAAGGCCCGGAAGAGCCTAACAGAACCATCGTACCAGAAGATTGCTTAGCCGTAATAAAAGACATTGATGGTCTCATTGATTTTTTGACACGGAGCAAGAAAGAGCCAAATGCCGAAGACATATTTTAAAAACCAAGAGAGACGCAGAACACCAGCCTGAAGTGAAACAAAATGACTACTAAAGCTGATCTAAAAGATTTTCAAATTGTGACTAGCGGCTTTCAATGCAAAGGAGTCCTTCACCTGTTTGCCGATATAGCGCATCTCAGGTTTGTCAGAACGAAGACTAACATCCATATGGGCCTGCCGATAGAAATGACAAAGATCGGCTCTGACGAAAGTGTTGGGTTGATGATTTCCCTCAAATCGGGTGAAGAGATTAAACTAACCGAAAAGCCAGGTTGGATTTTTTCAAGCACAGTGGAAAACATTCAAGGCATAATCAATATTTACACTGAACTTGCAAAGGTCACATTTAACTCAAGACTAACGTCATATGTTAAGGGCGCTGAAATACGAGGTTATTTTGTCTACAGCGGGCATCGTTTTTTCCTCTCCCGCCAGGTTATCGCATCCGAAGATCAAGAGTTCACGAGTGAGAACACAGATTTTCTTCGGTCATACGGTTATATTGAATTTCGACCAAAAAACTCTAGCATCGCGCAAAAAATGAAGCGGAACATAGGGGCTTCCAAACGCAAGGCTATGGATACTCTCACAGACACTGATGTTATCTACGCTATCCTTGCCAATTTCTATGGTCTCCGTTGGAACTGAGGTCAAATGACTGATAATAGTAAACTCGCACCGCACGGCGCTTCGCTTGCGCGGTGCTCGACTTCGCGGTGGTGGCTTTGGACCACCACCTTGCCCAAAGGGCTGCTTAGCGCCCCTTTGGAAACCCAGCATAAGGTTCCCCCACTTCAAGTGGGGGTTTACAATGAATAAACATATTTCCACTCTCGCGGAAACGGCAGTTGCATATGCCTTATGCGCTGACCGTATTTACGGCAATGCCCCCTCGTTCTTAAATGCCAACCGCTCGACTATACCGATATTCGTTAGCCATTTATTCCAGTCATTGGAGATAGCCATCAAGCATGCAGGTTTTGAATCAGAGCTATTTACAATGCAGGAAGCCCGAGCGAGAGAGAGACGATCCGGGCATGGGATAAAAGAGCTTGCAACGCTCGCGGTAGAAAAACTAGGGTGCAGCCTATGGGGTCAGACTTGTTTATTGACATTCCATAGATGACTTGATAGTGTGACTGCATGGCACGGAAACCGAGGATAGTATTTGAAGGGGCATTCTATCACGTTATAACACGGGGCAATCAAAGACAGCAGATATTCAAAGACACCCCCAAGTGTTGATCAGAAGGAGAAATGAAACTTCCATGAACCCTGCGATCGTAATCAGAAACGAGACTGACGCCGACGTCAGCACCATAACCGAGGTGACCGTCGCTGCGTTCAAAACTCTGGAGATCAGCAACCACACGGAGCAATTCATCATTGAGGCACTGCGTGCCGCGAAAGCTCTGACCCTATCGCTGGTCGCAGAAGTTGATGGCCGTGTGGTCGGACATATGGGTGCAGCCTATGGGGTCAGACTTGTTTATTGACATTCCATAGATGACTTGATAGGGTGACTGCATGGCACGGAAACCGAGAATAGAATTTGAAGGGGCATTCCATCACGTTATAATGCGGGTCAATCAAAGGCAGCAGATATTCAAAGACACCCCCAAGTGTTGATCAGAAGGAGAAATGAAACTTCCATGAACCCTGCGATCGTAATCAGAAACGAGACTGACGCCGACGCCAGCACCATAACCGAGGTGACCGTCGCGGCGTTCAAAACTCTGGAGATCAGCAACCATACGGAGCAATTCATCGTTGAGGCGCTGCGTGCCGCGAAAGCTCTTACCCTATCGCTGGTCGCAGAAGTTGATGGCCGTGTGGTCGGGCATATTGCATTCTCCCCGATGACCATCGCGGACGGCGCCATGCACTGGTACGGACTCGGCCCCGTTTCAGTGTTACCGGAGTATGAGCAGAAGGGTATTGGCAAAGCCCTGATACAGGAAGGGCTGTCACGGTTAAAAAAACTGGGCGCCAAGGGCTGTTGTCTGGTGGGACATCCGCAATACTACAGGAAATTCGGATTTGAGAACGTTACCGGACTTGTGCTGGAGGGCGTTCCGCAAGAGGTATTCTTCGCTCTTTCCTTTGACGGGCACTTTCCGCACGGTAATGTCATGTTCCATGAAGGATTCAAGGCAAATGGCCGGCAAGGAATTGCAACGGACAACTGACCGCCTTCGCTGAGCTTTGGCATTTAATACGCATTCACTTCAGCGCCCGATCGCATTCTTTGTCTTCCTGAGCTTGCCTTTTGTCTCCGGGACGATCACAAGATCAAACGTTGCACCCTGGCTGCCTTTTTGAGGATAGTGCTGCGCTATCAAACCTTCAAACCCTTTTGCATCTACCAGGATATGGATATGCGGCGGCCGCCGCGCGTAGGGAGGAGGGAAACTGGTTTCCAGACGGTACTGCCCGTTTTGATCTGAATAGAGGGTAGCCCTGTGGTTATCATCATACGCTCCGTCCGGTCCGGCCTGCCAGACCTCGATCCGCATATTCGGAAGGGGACGGCAGTCATCAGATGAGCGAACGGTCCCGCTCAGGACATACCCCTTGCCGATGCTGTTTCGCACAGGAGCGTTCTGCCGGTAAAAAGGCCCGATTTCATCCCAGGGCGTCGGTGTGCAGGTGGCTGCTGTCGCAGTTTCTCTGCCTGCAGCCAACAGCACAATCAGACAGACGACTAAAAGGTGCGGCCAGTTTCCCGTTTTACTCATCATACCCTCCACCTATTAGACATTACTACGCATTACAGCGGGTGCTTTCCCATGATTGACCTTAACGAATTAAAAAAAGGGCCGGTCATTTCTGACCAGCCCTTTTTTGTCTGTTAAGAAGTAATTACTTCTTTGCAGGAGCTGCTGCCTTAGGAGCGTCAGCCTTCTTCTCCTCAACCTTAGGAGCGTCAGCCTTCTTCTCGTCAGCCTTTGCTGCCTTCTTGGACTTCTTGGCCTTCTTAGCTGCCTTCTTATCTGCCTTGTCGTCCATCTTTGCGTCAGCCTTAACGTCAGCCTTCTTCTCCTCCATCTTTGCAGGAGCCTTTGTGTCAGCTGCCTTTGCTGCAGGAGCTGCTGCCTTCGGTGCATCAGCTGCAAAAGCTGCTGTCACTGCGAATGCGAACATGAGTGCGATGATCAATGCTAATACTTTCTTCATAGTAGTCACCTCCTTCATTTTTTAGTATTGAACTTATATTTCAAAGTTACCGGACATCAATGTAAGCAAACCTCATGCCAATTTTGAGACAACGCTCCATGAAACAATAAAATGACATAATATCAATTAGTTATAGTATATGATTTCAGGAGCATGATGCTCAGCAAATTTAGTTGCCTCTATCATTATCATCTTTTTTGGGAAATTTATCCTCTTTTCAGGAAAAAGTTGCTTTGCATCAATAATTGCTCAAGAGGGGGGGGAGGAGCTCCCAGGGGGGTGGAAGCTCCTCTTTGTTGAGGAAGCCCTTATAATCCTTTTTGCTGTATCTGCTGGCCTGGCCTTCTGAGAAATGCCGGCAGGTCCATCTCTTCCTCATAGGCAAAGATGTCGCGCGGCATGGCAGGCTCAAGACTGTAATTCAGGCTTTTCGCCAGGACCCGATCAGATGCCTTCAGGGAAACGGGTTCACAGACAGCCCTGCTTACGATCGGTTTGATCTCCTTTACTTCTTCCCTTGGAGCCCATTTTTGGATCTCCGGCAGTTCCACCTTCTGCTTTCTTTCATCAAAACCGGTTGCGATGACCGTTACCCGGACCTCGTCGTTCATATCAGGATCGATGACCGCACCCAGGATCACTACGGCATCTTCGTGTGCATTGTCATATATGAATGATGCGGCCGCCTGGATGCCGTCGTGCGAAAGTTCAAGTCCGCCGGTAATATTGATCAGAATGCCTTTTGCGCCCTCGATGGACGAATGCTCCAGGAGCGGATTGGAGATGGCCTTCTTGGCAGCCTCAAAAGCTCCGCCCTCGCCTTTAGCAGTGCCTGAGCCCATGACAGCGCGGCCCATGCTCTCCATGACGGTCTTTACATCGGCAAAGTCCACATTGATCAGGCCGGGCACGAGGATGATGTCCGAGATGCCCTGCACTGCATGCCTCAGCACGTCATTGGCAATGGAAAATGCCTTGAGCATGGGGGTGCCCTTTTCCACGACAAGGCTTATCTTGTCGTTGGGGATCACGATCATGGTGTCCACGCAGTTTGCAAGGTCCCTGATGCCTTCTTCAGCATTCTCTTTTCTTCTCTTGCCTTCATAAAAAAACGGTTTGGTCAGGATGGCGACGGTCAGGGCGCCGATCTCCTTTGCGATGCTTGCAATGACCGGGGCAGCCCCGGTGCCGGTGCCTCCGCCCATGCCTGCGGTGATGAAGACCATGTCGCAGCCGTCAAGCATCTCCATGATGGCAGCCCGGTCCTCGATCGCTGCCTGCCTGCCGATCTCCGGATTCGAACCTGCACCCAGGCCCTTGGTTGACTGCTTGCCGATCTGCACCTTGACCGACGCAAGGGATGATTCAAGAACCTGCAGGTCAGTGTTGACCGCAATGAACTCGACACCGTGCATATGCGATGCGATCATGTTATTGATGGCATTGCCGCCGGCGCCTCCCACACCCACCACCTTGATCTTGGCGTTCTGGCCTCTTACCTCTTCGATCTCAAACATACGATACCCCCTTTTTCTTCTTTTGAAATATTTCAAGGAAATCCTTGTATCCGCTACTGTTCTTCATCTTCTCCGCGACCCGTGTCATCACGCCGGCTACCCTGTTGATATGCGGTGCGGCCTCTTCTTCTTTCCGGGCCGCATACGCCACAAGGCCGGCAACCGCGGCATATGACGGGGTCCTCATACTGTTCTTCATGCCAACGACTCCCTGGGGAAGCCCGACGCGTGCCGGCATGGCAAGGACAGATGCTGCAAGGTCTGTGATGCTGCCGAGAAGCGCTGTTCCGCCGATCAGGACTGCGGTGCAGACAGCGTCCCCTGCGCCGAACATTACGAGTTCTTCCCTGACCTTCTCGAACAGTTCTTCGCATCTGGGCTGAATAATAGCAGCAAGCATTTCTCTGCTTATCTTCTGCACCTGCCCGTCCTGCCCGGTTATTTCTATGGCCTCTTCTGCAGCAAGCGCACGGACAGAGGCAAGACCCGCTGCCTTCTTGACCCTCTCAGCTTCTGCCACGCTCACCTGCAGGCCAACGGCAAGATCGTTCGTAATATGCAGCCCCCCGATGCCGAGGACCGAAGCATGCACCATTGCCCCATCCCTGAAAAAAGCAATGTCTGTTGTGCCGCCGCCGATGTCGATAAGGAGAACTCCCTGTTCGATTTCGTCATGCGTGAGCACTGCCCCTGCTGCTGCGGTTGGCCCGAACACCATATCGAGGACCTGAACTCCTGCCTGTTCGCAGGCCTTTTTGAGATTCTGCACTGCAGGCGAATAGGCGGTTATGATATGCACGGTTGACTCAAGCCTCACGCCTGACATGCCGACAGGATCAGTGATGTTGCGCTGCCCGTCGAGCATGAACTCTGCAGGGATCGCATGAAGCACCTCGCGGTCAAGCGGCATATACACGGTCTTTGCAGATTCTATGGCAAGCAGCCTGTCAGCAGCGGTGACCTCCCTGCCGTGAAGACCGATGAGCCCGGTGCTCAGGAACCCCTGGATATGCTGCCCGGTAATGCCGACGACTGCAGATGCTATCTTTCTGCCTGTTGCAGATTCTGCCTCGCGCATGGCATTGCGGATGGACTGCACAGCCTCCTCGATGTTCACCACAACACCTTTTCTGAGCCCGCGGGAAGCTGTTGTGCACGAGCCGAGCACCCTCGCCCTTTTTTCCGTTGCTTCTGCTGCAAGCACCGATATGCTGGTCGTTCCTATGTCGATCGCAGCGAAGACCTTGCCGCTCATCTGATCACCTCGTTCACCGGTTTCACGATCGCTTTTTTCGCGAACCTGAGATCAATGTACGCAACCGGGATATGCCGTTTGCTGATCTCTGCCTCTATCTCGCTGAGCCGCGTCAACTTGTCCTCATGCTCGCCTGCCCCGACCTTCACATGAACACCGTCAAGGTTCGCCGCCACCTCATTGGGCTGATGGGCGATGATCTCGATACGCTGCTTCTTATGCAGCACACCCATGTTCTTGATCACCTTGGCCAGATTGACCGCCTCTCTGAATGCCTCTTTCTCGTTGTAAGGATCGCTCATGATCACCGGAAGAAACGGTATAGAGTTGTCCTTCAATTCTTCGAGCATCCTCCCCCTGTCATCCACAATGAACATCTTGCCCTTCATGTCCAGCAGCGCAAAGGGCTCGGTCTCCCTGATCCTGATCAGGAGCTTTGACGGATATTCCTTGCGCACGGATGCTGTCTGTATCCAGGGCGACTCCTTCAATTTTTCATATACCTTCCGGCTGGACATGGTCAGGAGGCTCTCGTCTCCCCTGAGCCCGCCGATGCTCTTCAGCTCATCGTCAGTCAGGTGCTCATTGCCGGCCAGTTCCACGGCCTTCATTTTGAAGGCAGAAGGCACTGCATGACCGAGAAGATATATGACGCCGACCACTGCAATAAGGGGAATGCCGACCAGAAGGACCATTTTCAGCTTAGCAAATACCGAGACAGACCGCCTGAGCCTGTTCGGAGAGCTCTTCCTTGCGGATGCATTGACCCTGCTGTTGTTGCTCTTGCTGCTTCCGGCCTTCATCAGTCTCCCAATATCCGACGGATCAGTTCCGGGAACTCAAGCCCTGCGTTCTTCGCGATCTTCGGCAGCAGGCTTGTCTCGGTCATGCCCGGGATCGTATTCACTTCAAGCACATAAGGGTTACGGTGTTTATCAATGATCAGGTCCACCCTCGTTGCTCCGGAACAGCCGAGCGCCTGATGAGCAGCCAGGGCAGCCTTCTCAGCCTTTTTGTATGTCGTTCTGTCAAGCTCGGGCGGGAAGATATACTGCGTCAGACCTGCCGTATACTTTGCCTTATAACTGTAAAACTCATCTGAGGGCCTCACCTCTACGCCGCCAAGGACCTTGTTATCAAGGATCGCGATCTGCACTTCCTGGCCTCTGATATACTTTTCGATCAGCACGGTATCACCGTATGCAAAGGCCTTTTTCAGCGCCTTCTGATAGGACTTTGCATCCTTCACGATCTCTACCCCGACGCTCGATCCTTCTGTGGCCGGCTTTACAACAATCGGCAAGCCAAGCTTGCCGCGTAATCCGTGATTCGTGATTCGTGAGGCGTTCTTTGCTGAGCGCTGATCGCTGAGAGCTGATCGCTCTATGATCGAAAACGCGGGGACCGGTATATGGTGATAGAGAAAGATCTTCTTTGAAGCAACCTTGTCCATGGCAAGGGATGATGCCAGCACGCCTGAACCCGTATAGGGAATATTCATGATCTCGAGCATGCCCTGGACTGCACCGTTCTCGCCGTGTCCGCCATGCAGTGCAATGAAGACCTGTTCGATCTTCTGCTTCTTCAGTTTTGCATAAAAGTCGCCTTTTGCATCTATGGCAACTGCGTTAAAACCGATAGACTTCAGTGCCCTGAACACGGCCTTTCCACTCCTGAGCGAAACTTCCCGCTCAGCTGACAGGCCTCCAAGGAGAACACCGATCTTTCTTTTTTTCATCTCTTTTTCTTTCATCATCCCTTCCCCATCACCCGTATTTCAGGCTCCAGCGTGACATGGAACCTATCCGTCACCTTCGCAGAAACCTCATCCATAAGCCTCAGGTAGTCATCTGCCCTGCCTTCGCCGCGGTTCACAAAGAAGTTCGCATGCATGCTGCTCACTTCGATGTCGCCGCTGCGCATGCCTTTACAGCCTGCCTCATCGATCATCCGTCCGGCTGACATGCCTTCAGGGTTCCTGAACACACAGCCTGCAGACCGTTCCCCTATCGGCTGGGATGTCTTCTTCTGCAGGAAAAATCCATCGGTCCGCGCTGCAACAGCGGCTGCATCGTCCTTATTGACCTTCAGGTTTGCGCTCAGCACGATGTCGTCAGCACTGATGTTCGACGTGCGGTACCCGAAGCCGAGGTCCTCAGGCCTGAACCGCTCAAGTCTGCCGTCAGCGCGCAGGACCACAACAGAAAGCAGCAGGTCTCTGATCTCGCAGCCATACGATCCGGCATTGCCGCAGACCGCGCCGCCCACCATCCCGGGTATGCCGATAAGCCCTTCCATGCCTGCATAGCCCTTTTCCCTGCAGAAGTTCACCAGTCTCTGCAGAGGCACACCTGCCTCGACAAAGAGTTCTGCATGGTCATCTGTTTCATGGATGATCTCTATCCGGTTAAAGGCCTTGAACTTGATCACAACGCCGTCAATGCCTGCATCTCTCACCAGGATATTCGTGCCGCCTCCCAGGGGGAGAAAAGGCACCTTCTGTCTGCCGAGGAGCACCACAATATTTTTCATCGATACCGGATCAGCCGGGCTGACGATCACATCAGCCGGTCCGCCGATAGCAAGGCTCGTATGCTCTTTCATGGACGCGCCAAACGCAACGTCTCCCTGAAAGTAGCCGTTGAAGTTCTTTTCCCACTCTGCCTGGCTAATCACCATGAAGCCTCTCCACCATTGATTCACCGAGCTTAAAGACATCACCTGCGCCGAGCGTCAGCAGCACATCGCCTGCCTTCAGCTGCGATGCCAGGTGTTTCATCGCTTCTTCCCTGTCGCTGAAACACGCTATGTTCTTCTGTCCCTTCTGCTTCATCTTTTCTGCGAGCAGTTCCGAGGTTATCCCGGGGATCGGCTTTTCGCTTGCCGGGTAGATGTCGAGCAGGACAAGGGCATCAATGCCGAGGAAGGAACCGGCGAACTCATCCATCAGGTCTGCTGTCCGTGTATACCGATGCGGCTGGAACACCACGAAAAGTCTTCCTGCATTGCTCAGATGTTTCATGTTCTCTTTGGCTGCAGCTAGGGTGGCCCGGACCTCAGTGGGATGATGGCCATAATCATCATAGACCTTCACGCCGCGTGCCTCGCCCTTGAACTCAAACCTTCTCTGGATGCCGCTGAATGAGCTGAGCGCCTCTTTGATCGCTGCAGGGTGCATCTTCAGCTCCAGGGCAACGCCGATGCATGCCAGGCTGTTCAGCACATTATGTTGGCCCGGTATCGGCAGCGTGAACGTGCCGACGTCAGTATGATCAACGGTCACGTCAAAGGTCGTTGACATGAACCCCTGCCTGATATTCGATGCGCGGATGTCGGACGTTTCGGACATGCCATAGGTGAGGAACCTCCGGTGAATCGAAGGAATAAGCTCTCTGACATATTCATTCTCATCGCAGACAAAGGCTGCTCCGTAAAAAGGTATCTTGTTGATAAAGGCAAGAAAGGCCTCTTTCAGGCACTTCATGTCCTTGAAAAAATCCATATGTTCCCTGTCTATGTTCGTCACAACAGCGATCGTGGGCGAGAGCTTGAGGAACGAGCCGTCGCTCTCGTCAGCCTCTGCAATGAGGAACTCGCCCCTGCCGAGGCGTGCGTTCGAGCCGATGCCTTTGAGCTTGCCGCCGATGATGATCGTGGGGTCAAACCCGCCGTGGCCCAGCACGGTCGAGATGAGCGAGGTGGTCGTTGTCTTGCCGTGCGCACCGGCAATAAGCACGCTGTATTTCAGACGCGCAAGCTCTGCCAGCATCTCTGCGCGCGGGATCACGGATATGGTGCCGGCCTTTGCAGCCAGCACTTCAGGGTTGTCAGAAGAGACTGCCGAAGATACGACAACCACATGGGCATTGCCGATATTCTCGGCGCGGTGACCGATGGAGATCCTGATACCCATTGCCTGGAGCCGTTTTGTTGTCTCTGATTCCTTTACGTCCGAGCCGGTTACCTCATACCCGAGATTCGCAAGCACCTCGGCAATGCCTGACATCCCGATGCCGCCTATGCCGACAAAATGTATGGTCTGGTATCTCTCGAACATGTCAGCTGCCTTTCTTCCTGGGCGCATGGTTTTTGAGCAGGCCCATGGCCAGATCAACGATCTTGCTGCAGGCGTCAGGTCTTCCGAGTCCCCTGCTTGCCCGCTGCATCTCTTTAAGCCCTTCGGCGTTCCCAAACATTTCCCTGATAACCTCTGCAAGCATCGGACCGTTCATCTCCTGTTCGAACAGGACCTTTGCTGCACCCATCTCCTTCAGTTTCATGGCATTGAACTCCTGATGCCTTCCTGCAGCGTGAGGATAAGGAATAAGGATCGCAGGCTTTCCGAGTCCGGTCAGTTCAGCGAGCGTTGTTGCTCCTGCACGGGAGATGACGATGTCTGATGCAGCATATGCCTCTGCCATCTGAAAGATGAACGGCGCGACCGTTCCCTTTGCGCCGGTCTTGCGGTATGCGTCGCGGATACGCTCATAATCCCTGTCACCGGTCTGGTGCAGGAACTGTATCTTTTCTTTCAGCTCGCCGAGGTGGTTCAGGGCGTCGACCATGGTCCTGTTGATCGAGGATGCGCCGGAGCTCCCGCCGAATATGAAGACCGTGAACATCCCGCTGTCAAGCGAGAAGAGCCTGCATGCAGATTCACGTTCGCCTTTCATGATCTTCATGCGGACCGGGTTGCCGGCAAGAAAGGTCTTTCCGATCGGAAAGACCGACATGCTCTCCTGGTACGTAACGCATATCCTGTCCACAAATCTGCCGAGGATCCTGTTCGTTGTGCCGGGCACAGAGTTCTGCTCATGGATCAGGGTCGGGATCGATCTCAGGCTCGCTGTCAGCACCACCGCACCGGAAGCATAGCCGCCGACGCCGATCACGATGTCAGGTGACACGGCAGTGAGGATCCTCCGCGCATCGAGGAACGAGAGCGCCATCTTTGCCGTGCCGGTCATTCTTTTTATGAACGACTTGCCTACTATGCCCTCTGCCCTCAAAAAATGCAGAGGATATCCTTCCCGGGGAATGATCTTTGCCTCTATGCCGTGCTCTGTTCCGACAAAGGCCACTTCTGTATTCGCATCCCTCTTTTTGAACTCTTCCGCCAGAGCAAGTCCGGGGAAAAGGTGGCCTCCGGTGCCGCCGCCTGCTATCATGATCTTCATCTGACCGTCCCCTGACTGCTGTAGATACTTCTCCTGGCAGCCTTTCGGGCAATGATATTCTTATCACCGATCAGCCCTGGCCGCGGATCATCGCCTCGCGAGATACGCAGCAGCAGTCCGATAACGACCATGTTCACCAGAAGGGCTGAACCGCCATAGCTCATGAACGGCAAGGGAAGACCTTTTGTCGGCACCATGCCGGTAACAACCGCAAAATTGACCAGTGCCTGCACGGCGATCATGATGGTCAGGCCGTACGCAAGGAAGAAATGAAACCTGTCCTTTGTCCGGTTCGCGATCGTAATACCGCGCACAAAGAGAAACACAAAAAGAGCTATCACCGCGGTTGCTCCAAGCAGGCCCAATTCCTCTCCCACCAGGCAGAAAATAAAATCCGTATGCTTCGCAGGCAGATACGCGAGCTTCTGCTTTGACTCGCCAAGACCGAGACCTGTCAGGCCGCCGCTGCCGAGGGAGATGAATGACTGGATAAGCTGGAAACCGCTGCCCTGCGGGTCCTTTGTCGGATCGAGAAAGGTGGTGATCCTCTTCAGCCGGTACGGCTCCATGGCGAGCTTGATCACGACCGGGATTGCCAGCAGCAGCAGGGATGCAATATACCGCAGCCTCGTTCCGGAGATGAAAAGCATTGCCATCGTCAGGATAAAGAGACTCATGGTCGCGCCAAAGTCAGGCTGTTTCAGGAATACTGCCTGAAAGAGCGCCATAATGCCGAGCGGCTTTATAAAGCTCCTGAAATTGTTGGCGTCGTAATCGGGGCCGGAGAGGTATTTGGCCAGAAAGATGACCATCGCAAGTTTCACCAGTTCCGAAGGCTGAAAGGTCATGATCCCGAGCCTGAGCCAACGCCGCGCTCCTCCTGCCTTAAGGCTGATACCAGGGACAAAGACCAGAACAAGCAGGATGCCGGAGAAGATGAGCAGCGGGACCGCTATCTTCTCAAGGTGTGCCGCGTTGAACCGGTACGCCACAAGAAGCGCTATGGTACCCATTATCATGGTGATCACATGGCGCTTCACATAATAGAACTCTGTTATGCTCTTCTTTTCCGCAGCAGGTACCACAACGCCGGTTGAGCTGTAGATCATAATGCTGCCGAAGATGATCAGGGCAAGCATCGCAAAGAAGATCATTTTGTCGTAAGACCTGACGACCGGGGTCTGTATGGATGATGCGCGGCTATGCATGGATCGCCTCAAGCTCCTTGACGATCGTCTTGAACTGAGCACCCCTGTCCTCAAAGTCCCGGAACATGTCAAAGCTTGCGCAGGCAGGGGACAGAAGCACCACATCGCCTTCATCTGCATGCGTTCGGGAGATCTGCACCGCTTCTTTCAGATCCCGTGCCATGAACGTTCTGGTGACGCTATTCAATGCGTCGGCTATCTTTCCGGCAGACTCTCCGATCAGTACGACTGCCTTGATCTTTTCGGCAGCAAGGTCCCTGAGCGCTGCAAAGTCGCCTGCCTTGTCCCTGCCGCCGGCGATCAGGATAAGAGGTTCGGAAAAGCTTTCGATCGATTTAATCACTGCGCCGACATTGGTGCCTTTTGAGTCGTTGATATATTTCACGCCGTCAAGCTCTCTGACCAGTTCGAGCCGGTGTTCAAGACCGGGGAACGCCCTGAGAGACTCCCTGACCGCCTCGACCGGACAGCCTGCAAGGAGAGCCATGGCCGAAGCAGCCATGGCATTCTCCAGGTTATGAACTCCTTTGATGCGGATCTCCTGCGCTTTGATGAGCTCCAGATTCACCGCTCCCTGCTCGTGGTGAGGCAGATTTACGACCACCATGCCGCTTTTTTCATAAAGCCCCTCAACTTCACGCGTCCTGCTGAAGAAATACACGTGGGGGCCCCTGACGCGCTCCCTGAGGTTTGCCTCATAGAGTTTCATGGTCTCAGGATCGTCAGCATTGAGGATCAGGATATCAGGCTCATGCTGGTTTCGAAATATGGCCGCCTTTGCATCACAATATTCTTTCATGGAACGGTACCGGTCAAGATGGTCAGGCGTGATATTCAGGATCGCTGCTATATGCGGCCTGAACGTCTCTATGGCCTCAAGCTGAAAGCTTGATATCTCGGCCACCACTGCGTCAGGCTCTGCATGCTCTCTGTCCATTTTCATGATCTCTTCCGTAAGTGCATTGCCGATGTTGCCGCCGAACAGGGTCCTGAAGCCGGCTGTTTTCATCATATGGTTCAGCAGGGATGTTGTTGTCGATTTCCCGTTGCTGCCGGTGATCGCAAGGAACGGCATCGCCTTTTCATATGCCGTCCGGCCCTCGATGATCTGGTATGCCAGCTCAAGCTCTCCGATGATCCTCTTCCCTTTTTTCCTTGCATCTGCAAGAGGCTTGATCGTGAGCGGCACGCCCGGGCTCACCACGATCAGATCTGCATCTGAGAATATCTCCTCCGGATGGCTGCCGAGACAGAGCCGGACAGAGGCCGAAAGGGTGCTGACGATATCGGCAAGCTCCCCGGCTGTCCTATTATCGGTTACCGTCACGACTGCGCCCATGTCGGCAAGCAGCCGCGCAGCGCCTGCTCCGGACCTGGCCAGCCCTACCACGGTGATCTGTCTACCCGTTAATTCCATCCAGTCCTTTTTTTGCCATATTCGTCTTCTTTGCCTTCTTTGCTTTCACCATCATCTTCGTATTCTTCCTGGCCTTGGACTTGGCCTTGAGCTTGGCCTTAGCCGTGACCTTGCTCTTTCCCTCAGCCTTGACCTTGTATTTTGCCTTGACCATTTTGCTCTTACCCGGTGAAGCTGCCTTTGCCGCGATGACGCGCTTGCCCTTCACCATCCTTGCCTTTCCGCCAACCTTTCTTGTGTACGCTGCCTTCGTCAGCATCGCATCGTCATAGTCAGACCGGGTAAGGTACACGACAGGTTCTTCCTGATTTTTCATCACCTTTGAGCCGAAGGCCATGAGGTCCTCGGTCTCCTTCCAGAGCTCGGTCCTGCTCGGCGCGCCGAGGAGCGCTACGATCAGCGTATTGTTCTCGCGCTCACCGGCGCAGACAAAACAATGCCGGGCAGCGTTGGTAAAACCGGTCTTGCCGCCCAGGAGCTCGTCATCTGACCAGAGGAGCTTATTGGTATTCTTTACGAAAACGGTCTTGCCTGCCTCGGTAGAGAGCTCGGCTGCACGGGTTCCGAGGATCTCCTTCAGCACCGGGTGTTTGATCGCCTGGCGCATGATCTTGGACAGATCATAGGCAGTTGTGTACTGTCCGTGGCCCGGCAGGCCGTTGGGATTGATGAACTTCGTATCAGTAGCGCCGAGGGCGATCGCCTTTCTGTTCATTAGCTGCACGAACTGCTCCTCTGTACCGCCTGCTGCCTCGGCAAGGGCCACGGCAGCATCGTTCGCCGATTTCATGAGCGCTGCATACAGGAGCGTCTCAACCGTCACCTTGTCGCCCTCTTTGAACCCTGATTTTGTCGGAGCCACATTGACCGCATTGCGGCTGATGGTCACCACATCCTTAAGGTTCACCTTTTCAACCGCGATCAGCGCTGTCATCAGCTTGGTCGTGCTTGCAGGCATCAGCCTCAGCTCCGGGTTCTTGGCATAAAGCACCCTTCCGGTAGATGCTTCCATCACCACTGCCGCCCGCGCCTGGATATCCTCGCCAAAGGCCGTAATCAGTGATGTGTGAATAGTAATGAGTGAAAGGACCAGGGCAATCATCAAGGTCTTCACTGATAACTGATTACTGATTACTGATAACTGTTTCATATTCACCTCAATTTCAGCGTTGCAAGACTGAGCAGCGCCAGCATTATTCCGACGATCCAGAACCGGACGATCACCTTGGATTCCGGCCATCCCATCAGCTCAAAATGGTGATGGATCGGCGCCATTTTGAATATCCTCTTGCCGGTCAGTTTGAACGAAGCAACCTGTGCTATGACAGAAAAGGTCTCGATCACAAAGATCCCGCCGACGACCGCAAGAGCAATCTCATGCTTTGTTATGACCGCAAGCGTGCCGAGGGCTCCCCCCAGGCTCAATGACCCTACATCGCCCATGAAGACATCGGCAGGGTACGCATTGAACCAGAGAAAGCCGAGCGCTGCGCCTAACATGGCCCCGCAGAACACGGTCAGCTCTCCTGTGCCGGTCAGGAAGTAAACACCGAGATACTGGGAAAACTTCGCGTTTCCGGAGATATAGACCAGGAGCATGTTTGCAAGGGCCGCAATGCCCACCAGGCCGATCGCAAGACCATCAATACCGTCCGTAAGATTCACGGCATTCGACGATCCCACGATCACCAGCACGGAAAAGGGGATATAGAACCAGCCGATATCAAAGAACCATTTCTTGAAGAACGGCACGATCAGCTCTGAGCGGTACGGGTCATCAGGATTGGAATAGAGCACCAGGCCGATAACGAGCGCTATGCCGATCTGCGCACCGAACTTGTACCATGCGCGCAGGCCTTTCGGGTTCTTCCTGATCACCTTGAGGTAATCATCGAGCAGGCCGATCGATCCGTATCCGATCAACGAGATGATCATGATCCACATGTATTTATTGGACAGGTCTCCCCAGCAAAAGAGCGTAATGAGCATCGCAATAATAATGATGATTCCGCCCATGGTGGGTGTGCCGGATTTCTTGAGATGCGTCTGGGGACCGTCATCGCGGATCTGCTGGGTTATGCTGATCCTCTTGAGCCAGCGTATAATGCACGGGCCAATGAGCAGCGAAACAAGCATGGCAGTGAGGACCGCAAGCGCAGTCCTGAACGTTATGTACCGGAATACGTTCAGGGGGGAGAAATACGGCTGCAGCGCCAGGAGGAGCTTATAGAGCATTGCTCACCTCCGCTGCAGGCTTCCCTTCGCCGGCAAGCACCTTTTCCATGCGCAGGCCGCGGGACCCCTTGATCAGTATAGTGTCGCCCTCGTTCACCATGCCAAGAAGCAGGGACCGCGCTTCATCAGAGCTTGCTGCCTGATGACAGACGCCGGAAAATATTGCTGAAACCTTCTGCATCTCAGGCCCGACCGCGATCAGCAGGTCAACATGAAGTTCATTCAACTTCTGCATAAGACCTCTATGGGCATCTTCAGAGAAGGCGCCGAGTTCCAGCATGTCGCCAAGGACAGCAATGGTCCTGCCCTTTCTTAATCGTACCAGTTCCTTCAGTGCCTCTTCCATGGATGCAGGGTTCGCATTATACACATCATTGATCACCAGCGCTCCTGAATATCTCCTGATCTCAAGCCGCATCGGAACCCCGGTGAATGCCTCAAGCCCCTGTCTGATCTCCTCAGGACCGATACCAAGCTCACAGGCTATGGATGCAGCTGCCAGGGCATTCAGCACATTGAATCTGCCTGATATCTTCAGGCTGACTTTGAACGCTCCGCTGTTGGGCGTATGGAGCGTGAAGGTCGAACCCTGCTGAGCCAGGGCAATATCTGTTGCAGAAAAATCAGCGGCATGGTCTATGCCATACGTGACGGCCTTGCCCGTGAAACCGGTCATTCCCTGCATCAGGAAGCGGTCATCGCAATTCACCGCTACGGTCCCGACATGGTCAAGGACCTCGAGGTCAGTGTCACGCACAGCCTCGATGCTGCCGAATCCTTCGAGATGAGCCTGTCCCACGTTCGTGACAACCGCAAGGTCAGGCTGTACGATCCCGCAGAGCTCCCGAATATCACCGCGCGCATTCGAGCCCATCTCAAGAACTGCGAACGCCTCGTCTCCCTGCATGTTCGACACGCAGAGCGGAAGGCCGATATGATTGTTGAAATTACCGGTGGTCTTGAGAACCTTGTGCTTTTGGGAGAGGATGGATGCGATAAGCTCCTTGGTCGTTGTCTTGCCGTTCGTTCCGGTGACGCTTACGACCGGAATGTTCCTTTTCAGCCTCCGGAAGCGGGCAATGTCCTGCAGCGCCTTCTGGGTATTTTTCACGTAAATGATCGTCTTATCCCTGCCCGGCTCAACAGGCGGGATGCTCACCAGGGCTCCGCTGCCGTTCTGCAGCGCATCGCGGATAAAATCATGACCGTCGAACCGTTCACCGCGCAGGGCAATGAAAAGCTCTCCGCTGCCAATATTGCGCGAATCAATGGAAAGACCGCTGAATGCCTCCTGCTTGCCGCAGAGCACTTTCCCCCCTGTTGCCTGAACTATTTCGTCGGTTGTCACGATTGTCATGAATTATTTTGTGGTCCGCACCCCCGTACCACGAATACCGTTTAGCCGTATTCTTTATCTGTTATTGATCAGGTGCCTGACAGACTCTTCGATTACCTCCCTGTCATTGAATGGAAATCTCGTTCCCCCGATCTCCTGGCAGATTTCATGGCCCTTGCCTGCGACCAGCAGAACATCATTCGCTTCTGCCATCAGAACTGCCCGCTTTATCGCCTCTTTCCGGTCAGCCTCGACCAGATAATTCCTTCGTGCTGCGCCGGCCTCTATCTCTCTGATGATATCCTCCGGCTTCTCAGACCTCGGATTGTCAGACGTGATGATCACAAAATCGCTCAGCCGCGTTGCAATGGCCCCCATCCGCGGCCTCTTGCCCCGGTCGCGGTCGCCGCCGCAGCCGAAGACCGTGATGATCTTTCCCTTGGTCAGGCTTCGCGCCGTGTAGATGAGACGCTCAAGCGCATCTTCGGTATGTGCGTAATCAACGATCGCAAGGAACTTCTGACCAACATCGACCTTCTCGAACCGTCCCCTGATCGCCGGCGATTTCCTTATCCCTTCGAGGATCACCTCCCAGGGCACACCGACCGATGCTGCAGCCCCTGCTGCAGAAAGGATGTTGTACACATTCGGCAGACCAACCAGCGGAGAGACAATGTCATAGGCCCTTCCGCGGAAGGTTAATCTGAACCGCAGTCCGTCAAAGGAATTGTTCATATCTGATGCCGTCAGGTCTGCCCCGGCCTCAAGACCAAAGGTATAGGTACCGGTGAGAGGACTTTCTGCAAGTCTTCTTCCCCACGAATCATCATGGTTGATGATCGACATTGCGTTCCTGTCGAGCAGGTCAGTAAAGAACCGCTTCTTTGAGAGGAAATAGTCGTCCATGGTGCCGTGGAAATCGAGATGATCCCTGGTAAGGTTCGTGAATACGCCTGCTTTGAAAATGGTATTGTCTATCCTCTTCTGGGTCAGCGCATGAGATGAAACCTCTGTCACAACGTGGCTGCAGCCTGCCGCAAGCATGTCATGAAGCAGGGCCTGAAATTCAAGGGACTCCGGCGTTGTATGGGTTGCCTGATACACGGCATCGCCGATCATGTATTGGATCGTGCCGATAAGGCCGACCTTTTTCCCCCATGCCTCGAGGATCGACTTCAGGATATAGGTCGTGGTCGTCTTGCCGTTCGTCCCGGTAATACCGATGACGGTCATGCCACGCGATGGCTCCCGATAGTAAGCATTAGCGGCAAAAGCCAGAGATTTTCTGCTGTCCTTCACCCTTATGAACGATGCGAGAGGCGACGGCGTCCCGCTGTCTGAAATATCTCTGTCATGGATAACCGCGATCGCGCCTTTTTTCAGAGCGCTTTCAATAAAATCATGACCATCCGCCTTTTCTCCTTGCATTGCAACGAAGAGATGCCCGTATTCCACTTTCCGGGAATCATAGGAAATGCCGCTCACCGGCAGCTCATCGCTGCCGATGATGCTCACGATCTCACTACTGTCTATCAGTTCTTTTATCTTCATTTCTTATTTCTTCTTCTGCCTCATTCTGCCTTTATCTCAGCCTTGACCTTAACCTCAGCCTGTCCTTATCCCTACCGCGACACCAGAAGCAGATTTTTGCCGGGGCCGTCATCGCGCGGCACATTCATATAGGAAAGCGCCTGGTCAGCAACGGTCTTGAATACCGGGGCTGCGACAACACCGCCGTATATCGCTCCTTTTGGCTCGTGCACCACGACGATCATGGCGATCTTCGGACTATCCGCAGGCACAAACCCCACGAACGAGCTGATAAAACGGTCCTTTGAATAGCGCTTTGTCCTCTGGTCCACGAGCTGGGCAGTGCCGGTCTTGCCTGCCACCTTGTTGCCCTCGATCGCAGCGCCGGTCGCAGTGCCGCCTTCTTCAACAACGGTTTTCAGAATATCCCGCATTGCTGCTGCGGTCCTCTCTGATATGATCCTCTTCTTCTGGTCCGGACTGAAAGAAAAGACCGGCTGACCTTCAGGTGTCAGGATCTGAGACACGAGATGAGGCTGCACAAGATATCCGCCGTTCGCAATAGCAGAATACGCCCTCAGGATCTGGAGGGGCGTTACCGCTACCTCCTGACCGATCGGGATGGCGCCGAGCGATGTGGCTGACCATTTCTCAGGCTTGCGTATCCAGCCGGAAACCTCTCCGGGCAGGTCAATGTTCGTTCTGTCGCCAAAGCCGAAGCGCTTTGCATACTCATAGAGCCTATCCTTGCCGAGTTTCATGCCGATCATGATGGTCCCGACGTTGGAAGATTTCTGTATCACCTCTTCAAAAGAGAGCACGCCGTGCTTATGCGCGTCCTTGATATTCTTGCCGCCGACCTCGATGCTTCCACGGCTGCAGTCAAAGGTCTGACCTGCAGAAAAAAGCTTCTCTTCAATTGCGGCAGTTCCGGCAACGATCTTGAACGTTGAGCCAGGCTCATAGATATCAGTAATGGCCCTGTTCCGTACATCATTCTTGACAGCGCTCATGATCTCATTCAGATCAAAAGCAGGTCTGCTTGCGAGGGCAAGGATCTCGCCCGTAAATGGGTCCATCATGATCGCTGTCGCTGCAACAGACCGCCATTTCAGCATTGCCCTGTCGAGCTCTTTTTCCGCAATATACTGGAGCCCCTCATCGATCGTAAGGATGATGTCGTTGCCCTTGGTCTCCATGACCATGCCGGTGGAAAGGACCCTGCCGCTCGCATCCCGGGCAACTTGTACCTTGCCGGCCGAGGTCCGCAGGTATTTGTCATATTTCAGTTCAATGCCCTCAAGAGGCTGGTTCTCTTTGCCCACGGCACCCACAATGTGTGATGCAAGGCTGCCCCTGGGATAGAACCTCTTGGCCTCTGTCATAAAGCCGAAACCCTTCATTTTCAGTTTTTTCACCCTGTCAGCAGTCTCAAGACTCAGCTTCCTGTCAACCCAGACAAATCTCTTCTGCTGTGTCAGCTTTGCCTGTATTGCCCTGGGCTCAACACTCAGAATAGAGGAGAGCTGCCTGACGCTCTCAGGATTTGTGCCTGCCTCTCCCGGGTCGCAGTAAAGCGACTCCATCTCCAGGTTTATGGCGATCTCGCGGCCCTTGCGGTCATAGATGTTGCCGCGGCGGGCCTGAATGTCCTCTGTCTTGACCTGCTGGGACTTTGCCTTTTCCGTGTAGAACTTGTTCTTCAGCACCATGATGTCAGCAAGCCTGAAAAATACCATCACAAAGCTGAAGATGATGACAGTATTGAGGATCACCGTTCTCTTCCTGCTGGCTTCGCCGTTATTCAGCCAGTTCTGCTTCAATCTTTCTTCTCCGCCTTATGCGATGCTTTGTACGCCTCAGTCTCCTTAGTCCGTGTCACATGGATCACTTTCACCCGGTCAGGAAATACATACCCTCCGCTCACCAGTTTTTTCTCGCCCTGGCTCGGGAGGTCAATGCTCGAGATCGCCATAAGCTTTGAACGTTCTGCCATGAGCATCTTCATCTCCTTGAACGCAACAGTGCGCCTGTCTTCAAGCTCACGTATGCTGTATGCCGCTGATGTGACGCTCGACCGCAGCCATACAAGGCCGAACAGACAGAAAAGGACGATCACAAAACAGAGCGGTTTGTACGCCCATGAGAACATGCTGTTTTTTTTCGACCTTCTCATAGTTTTTCAGCTCCTCTCAGCTTTGCGCTCCGCGAAGATGGGTTCTGCCGCATCTCCTCTCTCGAAGGAACAAGCGGCTTTTTGGTGAGCTGGTTCACCATTCCAGCCTTTGCGCTGTCGCGTATGAAGTTCTTCACGATCCTGTCCTCCAGAGAGTGATAGGAAATAACGCAGAGCCTTCCGCCCTTGTTCAGCATTCTGAGCGATGCTTCAAGCCCAAGCCTCAGTTCCTCAAGTTCACTGTTCAACGCAATTCTCAGGGCCTGGAATGTCCGCGTCGCAGGATGGGTCCTGCCGCTTCTGCCTAATGCCCGGAATACGACATCTGCCAGCTCGGCACAGGTGTCGATCGTCTTCTTTGCCCGTGCGCTCAGGATCGCCCTCACCACTCTCGCTGCCCGGTATTCCTCGCCATATTCCCTGAGGATCCGGACCAGTTCCTGCTCGTCATAGGTATTCACCATGTCCCAGGCACTCAGAAGTTGTGCGTTGTCCATTCTCATGTCGAGCCTTTCATTCGAAAGAAAGCTGAAACCCCTTATTGGGTCCTTGATCTGCATCATCGAAACCCCCAGATCAAGGAGGATACCGTCAGCCTCGTGAATCCCTTCTGCGTTAAGCACCTGTTCCATCTGCGAGAACGTGCCCTTTTTCAGTAAAACCCTGCTGTCGTTCAGACGCTGAGCAGCTCTCTGTAATGCCTGCTCATCCCTGTCCAGCCCGACAACCTTTACATCCTGACCGACCTGTGAAAGAATCATTTCAGAATGTCCCCCGAGTCCTACTGTTGCATCTACATATATCCCGCCCCGGTGAGGAGCGAGAATTTCGATCACCTCCCCTGACATCACAGGGAGATGGATGATCGTCATTTAAATACCGTATGACGTAAGTTTCGCCGCAACTGCCTTCTTGTCTTCCGTGGTAAGATCAAGAACGGCATCCCACTCTTTTCTGTCCCAGACCTCTATCTTGTCTGTTGTGCCTGCGATCACGATGTCGCTGTTCAGACCGGCATCTTCCCGGTGCGCTGCAGGAATAAGGATCCTCCCCTGCTTGTCCAGTTCGACTTCCTGGGCAGAGGCTATGACCTTTCTCTTGAAATACTGGACAGACTCGTCCATGCTCGGCAGCAGCCTGACCTTTTCTTCAAGCTTGAGCCATTCTTCCTGGGGATAGATGAGGAGACACTTGTCAATGAGCGCATTGACAACGTAGAGTTTGGGATTATAATTAGTGGAAATGATTTCGCGGAAAGGAGAAGGAACCATGATCCGGCCCTTGGGGTCCACACTGTAATAGTATTTTCCAGAGAAACCTGGCATTACTCCTCCACTTTCTACCACTATTTACCACTAAATTTATAGGAGGATGGAATCTTTGTCAAGAAGAAATTAAACTTTTTTTATTTTTCCCATATCTTGTGCTAATAATGAGAAGACACCCAATATGTAGAGTGCAAGAAAGTGGGAGGTCCATAACTGACAGCTCCCATGAAATGTGATAACCTGAAGGAGAATCCAGAAATGCTCAAAGGCCTTCTTACCGGCTGCCCTGAGCAGACAGCGTGTTCAGGAACAGACGCCAGTCAGAGATAACACTGGAGATAAGCATGGAACAGATCGTTGACTTCGTGAGCCCGGCAGATCTTCAATGAAAGCCCTTGTCACCGGCGGCACAGGATTTATCGGCAGCCAGGTTGTTCAGGCACTTCTTTCCTGCGGTCATGCTGTCAGACTCCTGTCGCGTAGACCTGAAATGCCTGAGAGTCTGAAGGAGAAAAATATTGAGATCGTCCAGGGCGATCTTGAAGACCCCGGCTCGGTCGTCGATGCCATGGACAGCATTGAGCTCTTCTATCACATCGGCGAGATAAAAAATCTCACCAAGGCCCAGGCAGACAAGAACATCACGCTCATCGAAAAGATCATTGATAATCTTGATGCAAAAGGTGTTAAACGCTTTGTCTTCGTCAGTTCCATAACTGTGGCAGGCATTCCCTCAGAACAGCCCGCAGGAGAAGAGACAACGTCACAGGTCACATTCAACGACCATTACACAGCTTACAAGAGGAGCTGCGAAGGGATCATCAGGAAAAAAACCGAGGGATGCGAATATGCCATTGTCAGGCCTGCACCTGTGTACGGGCCGGGGTCGCGATACCTGGGCAGGATGGTAAGCGTGATCGAAACGCTCGGTCCGATCGGCCTGCCCTTCATAGGCGATGCGAAGAACATTACGCCTTTCGTCCAGGTGAAGGACCTTGCAGAGGCAATTGTTCTCGCTGGTACGCGGCCTGAGGCAGCGGGGCAGATCTTCAATCTCACTGACGGGCTGAGCCACACCTGGCTCGACTTCTTCACTGCCATTGCAGATGCGCTTCATAAGAAGGTCAGGATCATCCCGATCCCTGCCCTGCTTCTGAAACTCCCGGCCATTCCGCTCGAACTTTTCTCAGGCTTCTTCAACGTCAACTTCGACCCGATCAAATACATAGATTATCTTTCAAACGATCTGCTGTTCGACAATGCAAAAGCAAAGAGCCTCCTGAATTGGCAGCCTGCCTATTCCCTGTCTGAAGGAGTGAAAGAGATGGTCGAGGACTACAAGAAAGTTTGAGAGGGACTGCAGGATATCCGGGATGGGAACAAAACAAGGCGGCTAAGAAGGGACCATCATGAAACTTATAGATAGCATCTTCATCAACCGTCCTGCCGGGACTGTCTGGGCTTTTCTTGAGAACCCTGCAAATATGCCGCTCTGGAACCCGAAGGTGAAACGCGTATCCCCCTCGTCCTTTACAGCCATACAACAGGGCTATCGCTACGCCATAACGTACCAGATGAATGAACGAGCCAGGGCATCTGAGTTTCTGGCAGAATTCGTCCATTTCGACCCCCCATCAAAGCTGGTCATACGCCATACAGGAGGGCCAGATTCTCAATACAGGGTCATCGAGGAGATCTATGAATTATCGGAACGCGATGGAGGGACATCCCTGATCCAAACAATACATATCGGCAATGCAGGCATCCATATTTTTATCAGGTTTCTGGTCTGGATGGTCCAGCGATGGGGCAAACCCACCGGCAAGCGCTATCTCGAAACCCTGCGGGACATCATAGAGGCGTAGTTGTTCCTTTGCGGCCAATTTTTTTCTGGTATTCCTCTTCACTTTATTGATCCGTAGAGAAGGATGACGTTTCTTTTCCGGACTGAGAGGCGCGGTCACGTATTTCAGAAGCAATTTGGTATAATAGGCTCTCCGGGAGGGTTTGATATGATGTTTCATCCTGTTACGGTAGTACGCGTTGCCTGGTTATGGGCAATAGACCACGAAACCACCAGAGTTCATGCCAAAAACCTGGAAATATGATTTTGATATCGCCCGGTACACCCGGGAGATTGAACATAATCCAAAAGATTTCAGGGCTTTCAAGGAACGGGGCAATGTCTACTTCAGAAAAAGAGAATTCGACCATGCTATCACTGATTATAACAAAGCCATTGAACTGAACCCGGATTTCTTCCTCGCTTACAACAACAGGGGCAATGTTTATATGCAGACCGAGCAGTACGATCTGGCCATAGCAGACTACGACAAGGCGATCACCCTGAAACCTGATAATGGCATGCCGTATAACAACAGGGGCTTTGCCTTACTGCTGATGGGGAACCTTGATGCTGCCGAGGAAGATATACGGACATCACTGAGACTGAATCCCGACAATATCTATGCCCTCAACAGCATGGCGGAGATCTATGCTGCACGGAACAATGCTGAGGAGTCCTGCAAATGGCTTCATAAGGCGATCGAAAAGGGCTATAACAACTGGAACTATATCAGGACATCAAAGACCTATAGCAATGTTCATAATGCCCCGTGCTTCAGAAGCATTATGGAAAAACACGCGTGAAGCTCATCCAGAGATCGACCTTCAGGGACCTGCTGCTAACCTTCAGTCTGTCCCTTGCCTTTCTGAACTCGATCCTGATGATGGAAAAACTGATCCGCCTGAGCCGCCTTCTTTCGGGTGTCGGAGCCTCGATTTTTGATATGGGAAGGATCATCCTGTACATCCAGCCGCAGCTTCTTATGCTTACGATCCCGATGTCGCTCCTGCTTTCGGTCCTGCTGGTGTACGGCAGAATGAACCTTGACAGCGAGATCGTCGTGCTTAAGTCATCAGGCATGGATTTTATGAACATTTCCCGTCCGGTCCTGTTACTGGGAGCATTCTGTTTTCTTGCCACGCTTGCGGTCAGTTTCTATATCGGGCCGCGAAGCAGCGTGACACTCAGGGAAACCATCGCAGAGATCATTGCGGCGCGGTCAGCAATGGCGCTCGAAGAAGGCACCTTCAATTCATCATTCAAAGATATCGTTATTGTGGTCAAAGGCAAGAAATCGGCAGACATGATCGAGGATATCTTCATTTATGACAATCGAAAAAAGGATGAGCCGAAGGTGCTGATGGCAAAGCATGGCAAGTTTTTTTCTCAGGACAACGGCGGTGTCGGACTTTACCTTACTGATGGGTACATCAACATCATGCACGGAACAATAACCACCGAGTTCTTCTTTGAAAAATACAATATGATCCTGAACCTTGATTCTGAGTCAGCCGCTCCGAAAAAAATGGAGTTCACCCCTTCCCAGCTTCTGGAACAGTCAAGGACCGCAGACTCTGACAAGAGAAAGGTGGCGTTCTATCTTGAGCTCCACCGCAGGTTCTCTCTGCCTGCAGTATGCCTGATCCTCGCCTTCCTTGGCCCGCCTCTTGCCCTCGCATCGGGCAAGTCCGGAAAGCTGGGCGGTCTTGCCCTCGGGCTTTTTGTCTTTACGCTGTATTACACCCTGCTCATCTACGGCGAGAACCTGGTCACTGCCGGAAAAATGCCGCACTACCTCGGTGCATGGCTGGCTACGGCCCTTATGGGGATCTTCTCAGGGGTCATGTTTCGGAAGGAGAGCCTGCGGTGAGGATGGTCCAGCGGCTGTACCTCTCTGATTTCTTCAGACTGCTGCTTCTGATCTCTCTTGGCCTCTCACTCGTATTCAGCCTTATTGACCTGATCGGCAGGATCGATGACTTTCTGCCGAACAAACCCTCTGTTGGATCTCTGATCATGTATGCAGTCTATACCATCCCCAAATTCTTTCTGTATCTGCTTCCGATGTCAGTGCTGATCTGCAGCCTCTTCACGTTCAGCCAGGCAGCGCGGAGAAAGGAAATAACTGCGATACGCGCAGCCGGCGGAAAGATGCGTGATCTGTTCTATCCCTTTGTCATTGTGGGCGCCGCGCTGAGCGTCGTCGCCTTCTGCATCAGCGAGTTTGTGATTCCGGATTTCTCCCAGCGCTCAGCAGCATTGAAGACAAAGATGGAAGGAAAAGAAAAGAAGACAGCTGTTTCCGGCGGCGCCACCTGGATCAAGGATACGAATGGCAATCCCGTAAAATTAGAGCTGTACATCCCGGAAAAGCAGATCGCCCGGAATGTGAGCATTTTTATCCATGGCAAGGACTTTCTGAAAAGCGTGATCACGGCAAAACGCGCAGTCTGGCAGGCGGATCAGCGGCAGTGGCTCTTCGAGGAAGCATCACTGTATGACAGTGAAACCGGAAAGACCAGGAACATCGGCCGCATGAATTACCCTGACCTTGATTCACCGGACATCTTTTCAAAGGAGATGAGATCATCTGAGGAGATGGGTATCGCTGAACTCTATCGGTACATCCAGAGGCTTAAGACCGCCGGCTTCAGCAACGTGAAACTGTTTGTTGATCTGAACTCAAAGGTCTCTTTTCCCCTGATCAATGCCTTTATGATGCTTCTGGGAATGTCACTGTCAGGAAGGGCGCATAGGGGAGGCGGGCTCTTCACTGCCGGCCTCGGACTTGGCGTAAGCCTTCTCTACTGGTTCGGCTATACGTTTACCCTGTCTATCGGATACGCCGGCATGCTTCCGCCTTTTATCGCTTCGTGGCTGGTACCGGTTCTTTTCGGTTCCACCGCTGTTTATCTGTATGTAAAGACACCGGAGTAAGAGGGGCCGTAAAGCGTAGATGCGTGATGGGTAATGCGTAGAAGCGCAGATGCGTGGAAGCGTTAAAGCGTGCAATGGGAAACGGGAAGAGCTGGCAGTTTTTTACTTAATATCTTTTATTCATCGCCAATTACCAATTACGCCTCACGCATTTACGGCTTTTCTGACTCTCTCCCTGTACAGCCGCCGCAGTCGTTTCGCCACCTCTCCCACCGGGTATATTACATCTTCGACCCGTGATACGGGCATGATCTCGCTCGTGGTATTCGTAAAAAAGACCTCTGTTGCGCTGAAGAGGTCCTCAGGCAGATAATTCCCTTCTGTGACCTGCATGCCTGTTTCCCTGGCAAGGTCGATTACAAGCTCCCGCGTAATGCCGTCCAGCACTCCCGAATCAACAGAAGGCGTACAGAGGATATCGTCTTTGACAAAGAAGATATTGCAGACCGTGCCCTCGGCGATGAAGCCTTCGGCGTTCAGCATGACAGACTCATAAGCGCCCCGCTCTTTTGCCTCGATCTTGGCAAGGATGTTATTCAGAAAATTCAGGGACTTTATCCTGGGATCAAGCGCTTCTCTCAGGTTTCTGCGGGTCTTCGCTATGATGAATTTTACGCCCTCGTTATAATACTTCTCGGGATATTCCCTGAACTCCTCAGCGATCACCACAAGGGTGGGGTTGGGACAGAGTGCAGGATCAAGCCCTATGGGACCTTTGCCGCGAGATACGGTCACCCGGACATAAGCGCTCTTCAGGCCATTCGCCCGGACAGTCTCATGAACTGCACTACGAATGCTGTCAGGAGAAGGGACAATCAGCTGTATGAGGGATGCCGAGCGGTTAAGCCTCCCGATATGTCTGTCCAGCATGAAGACAATGCCGTCATAGGCACGCATGGTCTCGTAGATGCCGTCTCCGTAAAGAAATCCATGATCAAATACAGAGACCACAGCCTCATGCTCAGGCACGATCCTGTCATTCAGAAATATCTGCATGTCTGCTCTCCCTGTTTATAAATGTATTCGTAACTTCTCAGGTTGTTTAGACTCTAGTCTGTGCTTAAAGCACCTGCTGTTGTCAGGTATAGGCTATAAACTAAACAGCTATAGACTATTCACCTGCGCAGTCACTGTCAAGCTTGCCTGAACAGCGGGTATCTTGTATTATTTCTTACTGTGACCATCGCCGACCGATCCAGGACCCAGGGATATCTGCTGCTTCTCCTCCATGCGCATCTCCCCTACATTCGGTATCCCGAACATGAGCAGCATCTTGAGGAGGTCTGGCTTCATGAAGCCATCATAGAATCCTACATTCCCCTGCTTGCTGTCTTTGATGACCTCCTGAACGACAGGACCGACTTCAGGATAACGCTCTCTCTTACGCCGTCGCTTCTGGAGATGCTGAGTGACGAGCTGCTTATGACACGCTTTGAGCGGTATCTGGAGAGCCGCATAGAGCTCGCGGAAAGGGAGCTCTCGAGAACACGGACCGAGCCGGGGCTTAAAAGGGTTGCAGAGATGTATCATGAAAGATTTCTTAAGACGAGACGGCTCTTTGAGGATACATACCGGAAAGATCTCATCTCTGCGTTTCGCTCGATTTCCCGATCCGGCAAGGTCGAACTGATCACCAGCGCGGCAACCCACGCCTATCTGCCCCTGCATATGTCCGGGTTGAACAGCATGCGGACACAGCTCGCACTCGGGGTCAGCACATTCAGGAAGCATTTTAATGCGAATCCCGCCGGCATCTGGCTGCCTGAATGCGGCTATGCACCAGGTCTGGATGAACACGTATCAGAGGCAGGCATAAACTATTTTTTCCTCGAAAGCCACGGCCTGCTCAACGCCTCGCCCAGACCGAAGAAAAGCATATACCGCCCGGTCAGGACCCCTTCCGGTCCGATCGCCTTTGGTCGCGACACGGAATCGGCAAAACAGGTATGGAGCTCACAATATGGATATCCGGGGGATGTTGATTACCGTGACTTTTATCGAGACATAGGCTTTGATCTGGACCATGAATATCTGAAGCCTTTTCTGCCGGGAGGCATCAGGTCCTTCACCGGCATGAAATATTTCCGTATAACAGGAAAGACCGAAAACAAGATGCTCTATGACCCCGGACAGGGGCTGAGAAAAGCAGCGCTCCATGCAGAGCACTTTATGCGGGAGCGGGAAAAACAGGTCCTTTTTCTCAGGGAAAAGTTGAGGACCAGACCGGTTATCACTGCTGCGTATGATGCCGAGCTTTTCGGCCACTGGTGGTATGAAGGCACTGAATGGCTGCGTTTCGTGCTGAGGAATCTCTCGCTGCAGAAGAGACCGTTCAGGTTCATAACACCATCCGAATTCTGCGCGGAGAACAGGGTGAAGGAGACCGTCACGCCGTCACCCTCAAGCTGGGGGAAAAGCGGGTACAGCACTGTCTGGCTTGATCCCGCTAACAGCTGGATGTACCGTCATCTGAAGAAGGCGTCAGAAAAGATGACGGAACTTTCAGCGCAGCACCGGAACGCAGAGGGACTGATGGAACGTGCGCTGAATCAGGCTCTGAGAGAACTGCTGATAGCACAGGCAAGCGACTGGCCCTTCATGATAACGATGGGCTCTGCTGCCACGTTCGCTGAAGCAAAGTTCAGGGAGCATATCGGCAATTTTTTTATGCTCTGCAGGGATATCCATAGGGGGAAGATACGGGAACATGCAGTGGAATCCCTCGAAAAAAAAACCTGCATCTTCAGGGATATTGACTTCAGGATCTATGCAGCCAAAGGAACAAGGAGTTATACAGGTGAATAGTCTGTAGCGGTTGAGTCTGTAGTCTCTGCCTGACAGACTACAGGCTAAAAACCTGAGCAGCTAAGACAACAGTTTTTCAAACGGGTAAGATTTCAGATAGGTGAGGAACTCATCGGCCGCATGGTTCAGAACAGCGCCTTTATTGGCGATCAGTGAGAACTCCCTCATCATTTTTTGTTCCTTGATCTTCAGTAAATTCAAGATGCCGTATTTATATTCCTTGCGTGCTGCCCAGCGGGAGATGATCGAAACGCCCAGACCGTTTGCAACAGCCTCCTTGATCGCCTCTGTGCTGCCAAGGACCATGGATATCTTCATTGCCTGCGGAGCAATCCCATGCATGGCAAGAAACTTCTCGATCATCTGGCGTGTGCCCGAGCCGCCTTCCCTGAAGATGACCGGCTCCTTGGTCAGTTCGCTGATGGATATTTCCTTCTTCTTTGCCCAGGGATGATGTGCAGGCACAATAAGCATAAGCTCATCTGCAAGGATCTTTTCGACGATCATCTTCTGGCGTGTCACTTCCCCTTCGACAAAACCCAGATCGATGTTGCCGGAATTGAGCATCTCCACTACACGCTTCGTATTGCCTACCAGCAGATGGATCTTGATCTTCGGATGGGTCTTCTTGAAATCGGTTATCACGCCGGGAAGGACATAATTGCCGATCGTTGAACTTGCGCCGATGCTGATGCTTCCTTTGACGAGACCGGTCAGTTCACCGATCATCTTCTGTGCATTCGCATAAAGGCTCAGGATCTCCTTGGCGTATTTATAGAGCACTTCACCTGCCGGCGTCAGGGTCACGGTGCTGCTTGACCGGTCGAACAGCTTGGTTTCATAGACCTCTTCAAGCGCCTGGATCTGGAGGCTGACAGCGGGCTGCGTGAGATGAATGATCTCCGATGTTTTAGAAAAGCTTTTGGTCTCAGCCACCGTGCAGAAAACCTTGAGTTTGTGGTCGTCCATGGCACTCCTTTGCCTCTTGAAAGAATTAGCTGCCGAAGCAGTTCATAAGCCGAGTTCTGTATTCCCGAAAGCCGCCAACAGCAGGTGCCTTAAGCACCACCGGGCGGCCCCGGGACTGCAGCCATTCATCTGAGCCCTGACATTACGGTCAGGGTCATGCGGCCTAACCCGTTCTGTCTCCCCTTGCAGGGATTCGAGGGGGCACCTCTCAAAACAGAACCTATTTGGCCTTGCTCCAGGCGGGGTTTACCAAGCTGCCCGGTCACCCGGAACACTGGTGAGCTCTTACCTCACCTTTTCACCCTTTCCCCTGTTACAGGGTGGTTTCCCTTTCTGTGGCACTTTCCTTCCCCCGGGTTACCGGAAGACTCCGCATTACGAAGCGCCTTGCCCTGTGGAGCTCGGACTTTCCTCTGCAAAGGCTGTAACCTTTACAGCGGCTGCGTGTACTGCTTCGGCAGTCTATAATAAATATTAATCATTATATAATATTTTCTTTCGGATTTGAAAGTCTTTTTCTGACAGCCGGAAACCGTATTTTAAACGCCAGAAGCAGGTGAGCCCAAAGCTCCTGACTGTTGGCCATGGGCCGAAGGGACCTAATTTTCTTCGCAGTACAGGATCCGATAGCACTGGGGGCACTGGACCAATTCTGAACCTTTTCGTATCTCCAGAGAAAGCTGGGGCGGAATGTTCATATCGCACCCAAGACATATATTGTCCTCAGCCCTAGCAACTGCAACTCCCTTGCCGTCTCTCAGCAGCTTGAGATACCTGTTATACGTATCAGCATCAACCAGAGCGACCAGTCCGGCCCGTTCTTCCTTCATCCGGCCGAGTTCCTGTGTGAGGCGCTCAACGTCTGCTTCAAGCTCTTTTTTAAAGCCCTGGATCTTTTCCTCTTCTCTCTTTACGTTTTGGCCAAATTCAAGCTCTTCCTTCTGCGTAGTATCAATCTCTGTCATGATCTGAAGGATCTGCTCCTCGATCGCTGCTATCTCCTTCTCGGATGACTCAATCTCTTTCAGGTGGGCCTGATATTCCTTGTTATTCTTGATATCTGATGTTCTGGCCCTCATCTTCCTGATCTTTTCCTGGGCATCCTCAAGGGCCTTCTCTTTGTCCTTCCTCTTCTTTGCGGCTGCTTCGGCCTTCAGCTTCATCTTCTCCCACTCCGCCTTGGCTTTTTTGAACGGCTCGTCAACTTCGCTTATGCGCAGGGGAACCTTATCAATAAACCTCCGCTTTTCAAGCATGCGGGTATCTGTCTGTTGCAGCTGTACGAGAAGCTTTATGCGATCTTCCACCAATCCTCCTGAGGTATGGTGGGCCCACCAGGACTCGAACCTGGGACCAACCGGTTATGAGCCGGTAGCTCTAACCAACTGAGCTATGGGCCCTTCATGAAACCGTAACGCGAAATGCGTAACGCGTGACAAGAATGGCAAACCATTTCACTGCCGATCAAACGTTAGTTTAATACTATATATCCCGCCAGAACCATTGGTCAAGCGGCTTGCAGCGTTTCCCTGAAGGGCCGATCACGCAATATCTGCCTCGGCGCGCCTAAGGCCCCTGCTGCCGGGACCGGCAGGGGCTGACACATCACGACGTTTCGATAAAGGTCCTGAGCCACCTGCTCCTTGACGGATGACGCAGCTTCCGTATCGCCTTCACCTCGATCTGCCTTATCCGCTCGCGGGTCACCTCGTATTCCATGCCGACATCCTCAAGCGTATGGGGCACCTCATCGCCGATGCCGAACCGCTTCTTGATGATCTCGCGCTCCTTGGGAGAGAGCAATGCAAGTGCCGCATCAATGTTCTTTCTCATATCCTTCTGTATCGCCTCATCAAGCGGGGAGAGGGTCCCTTTATCCTCAATAAAGTCGCTCAGATGACTGTCATCTTCTTCACCCACAGGAGTTTCAAGTGAGATCGGCTCCTTCGAGATCTTGAGCATGCTCCTGACCTTCTCAATCGGAATATTCAGCCTCTGCGCTATCTCTTCGGCCGAAGGCTCCCTGCCTTTCTCCTGAACGAGCTCCCGGACCGCCTTGGTCATTCTGTTTATTGCCTCGACCATATGCACCGGTATCCTTATGGTCCTGGACTGGTCTGCAAGAGCACGGGTTATGGACTGTCGTATCCACCAGGTGGCGTACGTGCTGAACTTATATCCTCGCTGATACTCAAATTTCTCGACCGCCCTCATGAGCCCGATGTTCCCTTCCTGAATAAGATCGGAAAAACCAAGCCCCTTGCCTATGTATCTCTTGGCAATGCTGATGACCAGCCGGAGGTTAGCTTCGGTAAGCTTTCCCTTTGCATCGTCTATGGTCATCTCCTCTGCGATTATGATCTTGAGCGCATTGCGCATCTCTTCATATGATGCGCCGAACCGGCCCTCGATCTCCCTGATGGCATTTCTGACCGCATCGCTCTCCCGGACGATCAGGGCGATCTCTTCCCTGATCGTTTTATTCTTCAGGTTCTTCGGCAGAGATATCTTCCCTGCCTTTGTCAGACTCGCGCCCCGATAAACCGCCTTTTCACCGGCAAACTGCAGTCGTGTATACAGCTCATAAAGGTCCATGATTGTCCTTTTCAATTCCTCTGAAAAGTCGTGCAGCACGTCGTCTTTCAGTTTGAGACCGATCACCTCATGAAGCATTTTATCCCTGCTGTCTGTCAGCGACTTGATCATCTTTTGGTCAGGTTTCCTGCCGGAGTCCTTGATCTTTTCCAAAAATTCTTTACGCTTCTGAAAAAGGGTCTTGATCTTGCGCGTTGCCGAATAGAACCGCTTCCGTTCATACGCAAGATCCTCTTCCATCTCCTCATCCCCGTTCTGGACGATATGCCACAGGGGAGCTTCACCGGCCTCAACCATACTTCCCAGGACGACAAGTCTGTCGATTGCAAAGGGAAGAGAAAAGATGACGCGGGCAAGCCGCTCCTTGCCCTTCTCGATCTTTACCGCAAGGTCGATCTCGCTCTCCTTGGTAAGCAGAGGCACGCCGCCCATCTCCTTGAGATAGACCTTGATCGGGTCATATTCGGCTTCGAGCAGAGCGCTGCCCTTTTCCTCTTCCTCTTCGGCAATCTCTTCGTCCCCGGCATCTTCCTTTGACTCAAAGGTGCGTTCACTGTCAAAGTCAAACTCTTCAAAATACTCGTTAAAGTCCTTATCGTGTTTCATGATCCCTTTCCTTTATCATTTTTTTCTTTTCAAGCAAGAGGGCATTGATCAATTGTATATCACCTGAGGCCCTGGCATGTTGGAGCCGCGACTCAAATTTCCTTTTCTCTATCTTCATGAAACAGTCTTCGATGTTCCGGTCGACAAAATCCGGGTCAAAGCCCGGCGCAACAGAAAGCCTGGTAAAAAGCAGCCGGTCTTCCTCGCTCGCGTGATCAAGGACTCCGGCTATATTGGTCCTGTCGGGCAGCGCCGCGATCTTGCGAAACAGTGAGGCAACAGCAGCATCTTCCATCTCATCAGGGTTGAGCCGCGAAAGCACGGCATCAGCCTTGTCAGAAAATGCAATGACCGCGCTGAGAAGAAGTTCCTCTTCAGCACGGTTTCTGGGTGCGGTCCTTGTCCGGACCGGCGCTATCGGCACCCCTGTTTTCTTTGCCCGCAGCTTCCGGTATTCCTCTCTCAGCGTCGCCTCGCTGATCCTTGTCTTGCCCGCAAGTTCGATGAGCATATGTTCAGCCTCGATCGCATCCTGCCTCTCGGCAATGACCGCAAGCGCCTCCCGCACAGCCTCGCTCTTCTGCCCCTTTGAAGCGCCCAGAATGAAATCGGTAACGGATTCAGCCTTTTCGATAAGAATGCTGAAGGCTTCGCTGCCGTGTTTTCCCAGATAGCTGTCCGGGTCCTCGCTATCCGGCAGGATCAGTACCTTCGCATGAAAATCATTCTGCGCCAGAAGCGGCAGCGCCCTCTTTGCTGCGGCAATACCGGCGGCATCTCCGTCAAAGATAACGACCACCTCTTTCGTCAGCTTCCGCAGTTTCAGAAGATGCCCTGATGTCAGTGATGTACCAAGCGGCGCGACCGCATTCTTAAACCCGTATTGGTGGCAGATGAGCACATCCATGTACCCTTCCACGATCAGCGCATGGTCCTTCTGCCGGATCGCCTCTTTTGCCGTGTACAGGCCGTAGAGCGTTTCGGATTTCCTGAAGACCGGGGTTTCCGGAGAATTGATATACTTCGGCAGACTGTCATCCATTGCCCTTCCGCCAAAGGCGATCACATTGCCGTTCGTTCCCATGATCGGGAAGATGATCCTTTCACGGAACATGTCGTACAGGCCTTTGTCGCCGGCAACAGCAAGCCCGGCCTCCCTGATCACAACATCGTTGTACCCTGCCTGCCTGAGATGCTTCAGGAGATTGCTCCATCCTGCCGGCGCATATCCTATTTTGAACAATGCTATGGATTCGTCTGCTATACCGCGTTTTTTGATATAGGCAGAGGCGCTCTTTGATTCGCGCAGTCTGAGACCATAGAATTCCGCTGCATGGGCGAGCGCATTCCTGATCTGCTGCCCTTTTTCGGTCGCTTTTTTGTCCTGCCCGAATACGGGCAGCTTTACACCTGCTTTCTCCGCAAGCACCTGCAGGGCCTCTGGAAAAGACATGCGCTCATAGTTTACCAGAAAGCCGATAACATCACCGCCAGCCCCGCACCCAAAGCAGTGGTAAATCTGCTTGGCCTGACTTACCATAAAGGAGGGGGTCTTTTCGTTATGGAACGGGCAGTTGCCTTTCCAGTTCTGGCCTGACTTTCTGAGCTGAACATAGCCGGAGATGAAATCTACAATATCTATTCTTTCTTTTATCTCTTCAAGAACTCTGTCAGATCTCATATGGCCCCAGTGAGGAAATAGTCAGGCCGTATTTTACCATGCAGGAAATTTTTCTGCCCGGCCGGGCTGATCAGGAGAGCCTGCCTGTCCTTTTGTACCCGGAGCATTCGAGAATCTGTATATCTGTCCCCTTCAGTGTCTCGTCAAGGAGCAGATTCAGCCCGAGATTATCACTCGATATGTGACCGGCTATGATGACATTCAGGTGGTTCTTTTCAGCCTCTTTCCGGTGCTCTTCACTCATATGCATGCCTACGATAGTATTTACGCCGGCATGGGCCAGACTATTGAAGATGTCCTTGGACCCCTCAGTGCCGCCGGTCATGTCAACAAAGACCTTGCCGGCACGCCGCTTCTTTGAACCCAGGAGTATCTTCGGACCAACGCCGATCTTCATGGCATCGGCATACTCCGGTATTGCTCTGAGCAGGTCAAACAGATCACCGAGATCATGAGGTTTTTTCTCATCAAAGAGCCTTTGGAGAAACGTGACGACCATATTATCGGCAGGGGTATGAAGACAGAGAAAAGGGATATTGAGAAGACGGGCCGCATCCACTGCCCGCGTATGATTGACCGGCATGAGCCGCCGTTCGATCTCCTTTGCCCGGCCTTCCATAAGATCTTCGGCAATGTTGATCGGAACGCCGAAAAGGCTCAGGATGTCCGACTGCATATGCATGACAGCGGCCAGGTTTGCAAATGCCCTGCCCTCCGGGTGGTGCGCAAGTACAAGATCTATCTTTTCACCGCGATTCCTGAGGGTATCTGCCAGAAGGATCTCGCCGACCTCGATATCGACGCCGACAAGAATGTGCCTGATCTCCTCGTCCCCGCTGCCGTGGAGAATGCGGGAATCCGAGTAGGGATTGTTCAGTGAGTCAAGGTCAAAGAGGTCTTTTTCTTCCTGTTTGAGTTCTTCATGATCTTTTATGAGCCGCTGCAGTTCCTGCTGTACGGCTTTCTGTCCGCGCGGGTCATTTGCCGCGCCGATTTCAATTGCTTTCTGGTAAAGGTTGCGGAGGATCATCAGGACCGGGCGGGAGGGGAGACCAGCAGCTCTTTTACCCGCGTATTGACCCATTTGCCGTCTGCCACACCTTTGATCTTCGGCATCAGCACCTTCATCACCTTGCCCATATCTGCCTCTGATGTTGCGGATGACTCCTGGATGGCCTGTATAATAAATTTCTCAACTTCATCCATCGAAAGCTGGGCCGGCATATAAGACTGCAGAATGGAAAGCTCCTGCCGTTCTATTCCGGCAAGATCTTCCCTGCCTGCCTTTGCGAACTGCTCTATGGACTCACGACGCTGCTTGCCCATAGATGAGAGAACCGGGAGTATCTCCTCATCGGAGAGCTCCCGGCCCTTCTCGATCTGAACGTTTTTGATCGCCGCCTTGGCCATGCGCAATGCAGAGACCCTGACCGTGTCAGAGCTCTTCATCGCGACCTTGAGATCCTCGTCAATCCGTTTTAGAACCGACACGTTATCGCGATCCCAACTTGATTCTTTTTGCTGCCTTCTTGCGTGCAGCAATGGCTTTCTTCTTCTTTTTCACGCTCGGCTTGTCGTAGTGCTCACGCTTCTTGACCTCAGAAAGGATCCCTTCCTTTTCGCACTGTTTCTTGAAGCGTTTAAGAGCATTTTCGAGTGAGTCACTTTCGCGCACCCTGATTTCGGGCATTCATGTATCACTCCTCTCTCTTTGAAAATTGTCGAATATTTTATCAGGTTACAAGGAAGCATGTCAATCTAACCATAGGAAAACCATTTGAAAACAAAAGGAAATGTAACTTTTCAGGTTGCTCAGACCGAAGCCCGCAAGGGAAAGCTGCAGACCGACCGCAGTGTCCTCCAGGGAATACATAACCCTGCAGACCATCTCTCCGGGCAGCTGCACCGTCCCCTGCCGGGGACAGGTCTGCTTTTATGCCCGCTCTGCAGACCCCAACACTTCCTTATTCTTGTGGATGATCATCTTCGTCAATTCGTCACGGGCCGGTCCAAGGTATTTCCTCGGATCGAACTCAGCCGGCTTCTCGGCAAAGGTCTTGCGGATCAACGCAGTCATGGCAAGACGGCCGTCACTGTCGATATTGATCTTGCAGACTGCGCTCTTGGCAGCTTTTCTGAGCTGTTCCTCGGGTATGCCCACCGCATCCTTCAGTTTGCCTCCATTAGCATTGATCATCTGCACATATTCCGGCACAACTGACGAGGCGCCATGAAGCACAATAGGAAACCCGGGGATGCGCTTTTCGATCTCCTCAAGAATGTCAAACCGAAGCGGAGGAGGAACAAGTATGCCCCGCTCGTCAAGGGTGCACTGCTCAGGCTTGAACTTCATGGCGCCGTGGGATGTCCCGATCGATATGGCCAGAGAGTCCACATTCGTCTTGCTCACGAAGTCTTCCACTTCCTCGGGTTTGGTATAGGTGGATTTATCCGCGGAAACCTCATCTTCAATACCTGCAAGCACACCTAACTCACCTTCGACTGTAACATCGTGGTCGCGGGCGTATTCCACCACCTGCCTGGTCAGTTTAATGTTGTCTTCATAGGAATGGTGCGAGCCGTCGATCATAACCGAAGAAAATCCGGTATCAATGCAGGATTTGCAGAGTTCAAAGGTATCGCCGTGGTCAAGATGAAGCGCAAATTTCACCGGCGACCCTGCATCCCTTATCATGGCAACGGCACCCATGGCAAGGAAGCGCAGCAGCGTCTGGTTGGCATATTTGCGGGCGCCGCTGGAAACCTGCAGGATGAAGGGGGATCTGGATTCGACACATCCCATGACGATCGCCTGCAGCTGCTCCATGTTGTTGAAATTGTATGCCGGGATCGCGTATTGCCCCTGCATCGCCTTTTGAAACATTTCCCTGGTATTCACCAGGCCGATCTCCTTGTAAGATACCTTCTCCATCACACCCTCCTTAATTTCAGATCATCCGATCTTCTCTGTCTCAGATCTCTTAATTATCATAATAGTGCGTCTGTTCAAGCCCATCTCGTTATCCCAGGTTTTCATGCTACCATAACTTGTTACACAAATGTAAGCAGCATAAATTACCAAGGAAACCGAAAATAAATAAGGCGACATCTCAGCTTGTTCTGTCATTCCGACCTGCGTAAATGACAAGTTATGGGGCTTTACTTATTGCCTCATAGGCAGGTCGCCATGTTCAATGAAAAAAAAAGCGGGGCAAAGCCCCGCCATCAGAAATACGGATGTTCAGTTCTATCAGTTCCTCGTGAAATTCTGTCCTGTCATATTTGCATTGTTTATGATCACCGCCCTGTTGACAGGTGTGAAAGTGAACCCTGCAAGGGATGGTGTTACCGTGTAATTGCCGTTGGCCAGCCCTGTTAAGGTATAGACTCCTAAGGCATTCGTAGTGGTCGTGCCTGTTGCTGCTCCACCAAGGGTTATAGTCACCCCTGCCACAGGAGTCCCAAGACCACCGCCCACGCCAATACCGCCGCCTGCTGTCCTCACCGTTCCTGAGATTGAGAAGGTGGATGCAGCTGGCGTACCTACAAAGTCCTGTCCTGTCACATTGGCATTGTTTATCACAACTGCCCTGTTTACAGGAGCAAAGGTGAACCCTGCAAGGGAAGGTGTGACCGTATAGTTGCCATTAGCCAGCCCTGTAAAGGTGAAAACTCCTGAGGCATTCGTGGTGGTATTAGCAATTGCAGCTCCAGTCAAGACAATCGACACGCCCGACAGAGAAAGCCCTCCGGGCGACAACCGCACTGCTGCAATTATCGCTCCTGATCACGCACTCAATGCTGCCGGCATCGCGAGGATCCAGGGCCTGGCAGCGCTTCTGCCGGTTGGCGCGACGTCATTCAGCGGCGGCAACATAATCCTTGGCGGCGCAGGAAGCGACATCCTCGAGGGTCGTGGCGGCGATGACATCCTCGACGGAGACGCATGGCTCGATGCCCAGATCAGGGTCACCGGCGTGCGACCTCCAGGCGTGGCCGAGTTCCATGACACCATGGCAACGCTCAATACTGTTGTGATTGCAGGCCAGATCAATCCCGGCCAGCTGGTGATCGTCCGCTCTATCAAGGTGGCTGCTGTAAACCCAGCCCACATCGACACAGCGGTCTTCTCCGGTCCTCTGGCCGACTACGATATCGTCAACAATGCTGGCATTATTACTGTTACTCATGCTCGTGGGACCACAGCCGACGGGACTGATACGCTCCGGAACATAGAAGCCTTACAGTTTGCCGACCGGACGATATCCTTTGTTCTGCGCACGGTTGCCAGCGGGGATGTTGCTACTGCCAATGGAGCTGCTCCGGTGAATATTAATGTCCTGGCTAATGACACTTTTGATGGCCTGGCCATTCCTGCAGGGGCCATAGTGACGCGGGTGACGAACGCTGTTGATGGGAATGCGGTTCTTAATCCCGACAACACCTTCACCTTTACAGCCAATGCAGGCTTTATAGGGGTAGCTACCTTTACGTACAATGTTACGGTGAGCGGTCAACTCTCCAATACCGCTACAGTGACAGTAACCGTGAACCCGGCTGTTCCGGTTGCCAATAACGATGTTGCAACCACCACAGGGACTACCCCGGTGAATATTAATGTCCTGGCTAATGACACGTACGATGGTCTGGCCATACCGGCAGGAGCCACAGTGACGCGGGTGACGAACTCTGCAAACGGCAATGCGGTACTTAACGTTGACAACACCTTCACCTTTACAGCCAACGCAGGTTTCTCCGGGATAGCCACTTTTACGTACAATGTTACGGTGAGCGGTCAGGTCTCCAACATTGCCACAGTGTCTGTAACGGTGATTTCGTCTAACGTGATTGCCAATAACGATGTTGCAACCACCACAGGGACTACGCCGGTGAATATTAATGTCCTGGCTAACGATACTTTCAATGGCGGGGCCATTCCGGCAGGGGCCACAGTGACGCGGGTGACGAACTCTGCAAACGGCAATGCGGTACTTAATGCCGATAACACCTTTACCTTTACAGCCAATGCAGGTTTTTCCGGGATAGCCACCTTTACCTACACTGTTACGGTGCTCGGTCAAATCTCCAATACCGCCACGGTGTCGGTAACGGTGAATCCGGCAATCTCGTCGATCTCGGGCAGGGTTGCAAGATCAAACGGCGTTGCAGTTCCCAATGTGACAATGACCTTAAGCGGCGCTGCCACAGGCACGGTCACAACTGACGTCAACGGTAATTACACCTTTGCCGGGTTGCTGAACGGCAACTACACGGTTACACCTTCCCTTGCAGGATTTGCTTTCACGCCTGCAAGCAGGGCGGTGACGATAAATAATGTAAACGTAACGGGCCAGGACTTTACAGCGCTTCCCGCGATCTTCTCGATCTCAGGAACAGTGAGGGTACCGGGCGGTGGTCTCGGTGGAGGCACACCTGTGGCAGGAGTGCCGGTTGCTCTGACCGGAGCTGCAACTGCTAATGCCATTACGAATGCCTTAGGAGTTTACACCTTCACCAGTCTGGCAGACGGTAACTACACGGTAACCCCGAGTCAGCCAGGTTTTGTCTTCACGCCTGTGAACAGGGCTGTTGTGATAAACAGTGCAAATGTGACAGGTCGGGACTTTCTCAGGACGGTTGCTGCAGGGACCTTCTCGGTTTCCGGAACGGTGACCAGCGGAGGGCTTCCTCTGTCAGGAGTGTCTATTGCCCTGACCGGAGCAGCAACTGCTAATACCACGACGAATGCCTCTGGAGTCTATACCTTCACAGGTCGTGCAAACGGCAACTATACGGTCACACCTTCCCTTGCAGGGTTCACCTTTGCTCCTGTAAACAGGGCAGTTGTGATAAACAATGCCAATGTGACAGGACAGGACTTTGTAGGCACGGCTGCTGCAGCCACCTTCTCGATCTCATGTAGGCACGGCTGCTGCAGCCACCTTCTCGATCTCAGGAACAGTGAGAACGTCAAGTAGTGGTGTAGGTGGAGGGCTTCCTCTGTCCGGAGTAACGATAACCCTTGGCGGAGCAGCCGCAGGCACGACCACCACGAATGCCTCCGGTGTCTATACCTTAACAGGGCTGGCCAATGGCAATTACACGGTCACACCTTCCCTTGCAGGGTTCACCTTCACACCTGTCAGCAGGACGGTGACTATAAACAATTCGAATTTGGCAGGACAGAATTTCACGAGGAACTGATAGAATTGAACATCCGTATTTCTGATGGCGGGGCTTTGCCCCGCCTTTTTTAAACGAGCAATCTCCCAAGACGGTAATACAAGAAACAGAGGAGGGTCTATGGATCGAAGAGATTTTATCAAGATAGGGTTGACCGGCATGACAGCCGTGGCTTTTAGTGACCTCATAAAGATCCCGGGAATATTCAACCAGAGCGAAGCCTTGGCATCCCAGGTGACACTTGAGCTCTCTATAACCGATGCCATGCTCGAAACAGTGGATCTCAACCAGACCTACATCTGGGCCTTTGCAGATCTGACCGGACCGAAATTTCCGGGCCCTGTTATCTTTGCGAGGGAAGGGGACAGCATCAGGCTCAGAATCACAAACAACCTTGATGAGGACCACGCAGTTGCTGTAACGGACACGAGGATAAGCAGCGGCATGATAGCGCCAGGACAGAGTGTTAACCTCGATTTTCAGGCGCCGCCGGCAGGCACATATATCTATTATGACCCGCTGAATGCGCCTGTTAACCGGGTGATGGGCCTCAGCGGAACGCTCATAGTTCTTCCCGGATCAGGCGGAGAGATCACCCCATACTCAGGGCCGCCGGCCCAGATAAACAGGCTCTTTAGCGATCTCGGAAATACTGCCGAGTTCCCTGGCAACGGGTGGGATAGTGCAAGGACCTGGATCTGGCATCTGCACAATATTGACCCCAGATTTAATGCAATGGCGGAGGCAGGCCAGACAATAAACCGTATCCAGTTCACGAGGGAGTTCATCCCGGAGTATTTTTTCGTCAGCGGAAAACAGGGCTCCGTTTGTACTGCATGTTGTCCGACATTATTTCCTCTATTTCTCTGTAACTCACAGCCAACAGTAGGCGCTTACGCGAGAATACCGAAAAAAGATTTAAATATAGTAATTATTAAGAATTTATCATAATCATCACTGTATAACAATTCAGAGAAATACCCATTTCAGTATAGGTAGAATTACTATCAGACAATGCCTACGCGCGAGGTCAGTATTCCCGACAGGCGCTCAGATGAGGCTTGGGAAAAAGACCTGGCCCTGCCTTATAACTGATATGGCCGGGTACAGGTCTCTATCAATATGTTCCTTGAGCACATACCCCTCAGCGCCGACAGAGATCGCCCGCCTGAGATAGGCATCATCTTTGTGTATGGTCAGGATCAGCACTTTAATACGCGGGTGTTTCTGCTCGATTTCATGGGCTGCGTCGATTCCACTGAGCTTGGGCATGGATATGTCGAGTATTGCCATCTGCGGCCTGAGGCTGCCAATGAGTTTCAGCAGTTCATGCCCGTTGCAGGCTTCACCAACCACCTTGAGGCCTGACATCCCGTCGATGATTTTTCTCAAATCCTGCCGGAACAATTCATGGTCATCAGCCAATACAATGTCATAACTTTTTACCTTCGGCATCATTTATTTACCATGATAGTACGCACATGTCTCGTTGCTCATGGCACAAGGATATCAGGCTGCAGCAGGGGAGTAAATCGGCTAAACTACCTGTTTTGATATGGGCAAAACTACGTATGCGAAAAAAGAGGGGAGGGCCTTATCGCCCGAGCCATACAGTTCAGATATACCCTTCCTGCATGGCATATCTAACGAGATCGGCGGTATTTCTGATCTCTAATCTATCCATGATATTGGCACGATGACGTTCAACGGTACGTACACTGATAAAGAGAAGCTCGCCGATCTCTCTGCTCGTCTTGCCTTCAGCTATGAGCTTAAGGACTTCTTTTTCTCTTGGGGTCAGTACTCCGGACCGCACAGAGCTATTAACCGCACCGCGGTGCATGCCTGCCCAGTCATCCAGCATATCTTCCGCGAGATGAGGAGATACATATATTTTCCCCTGCCGTATCTTCTCAATAGCAATGAAAAGGTCAGGATCAGCGTCCTCCTTCAGCAGGTACCCGGCAGCGCCGGCAGCAATGGCCTGGTGAAGGTAAGACCTGTCATTATGCATGGTCAGGATCAGCACCTGTACCTCCGGATACTGATGTCTGATCCGTGAGACGGCTTCGATCCCCCTGAGATTCGGCATGGATATATCCAGGATGACCAGATTCGGAGTTATTCTGCCAAGAAGTTTCAGCAGTTCAAGTCCGTCGCCGGCCTCCCCGACAACTTCAAGGCCTGCCACACTCTCGAGGATGCCCTTTAGGCCACTCCGCAGCAGTTTATGGTCGTCAGCAAGAATTATGCGATATGTTTCCGCCACTGCTTACTCCTTCTGAGCCGGTATAGTGAAAGATATTCGGGTGCCTCTTCCTTCCTTACTCTGTATCGTCAGGATTCCCATCAGCATCCGCACCCGCTCTTCCATGATAGCAAGACCCAAACCCTTTCCAACAGAGTCTGCCCCAGAGAATCGCGAAGGGTTGAACCCCCTCCCATTATCCTCAATGGAGAAGGCGACCGCTCCGTTAACCTTTCGGACGATAACTGACGCGTCCCTCGCATCGGCGTGCTTTCCCAAGTTGGTGATAGCCTCCTGGAGGACCCTGTATATCATTATACTGGCTTCCTCTGGAAAGAGACTGTCGATATCCTCCATATCCAGCGCGATGGTTCCATCAAAATTCCTGTTGAAGTTATCCACCAGCCACCGGATGGCAGCGGTAAGACCGAGGTCTTCCAGTATGGCAGGACTCAAATCGCGGCTGAGCCTGCGTACGCTATCGATAGTCTGATCGATATAGTTCATTATATCTTCGCATTCATCTTTGCTCCCGGCATTGCCCTGACAGACTCTCGAGACAGACTTCAGCCTGAGCTTCATGATCGTCAAGGCATGCCCCAATTCATCATGCAGCTCTCTCGAAATGTTCTTTCTCTCCGTTTCCTGGGCAGTCATAAGACTGGAGGAAAGCAGCCGGAGCTGTTTTTCCGACTCTTTCAATGTAACTTCTGTCTGCTTGCGCACCTCGATTTCGTTCAGGAGAAGCTCGTTAACGGTCGATAATTCCGATGTGCGCATTTCGATCAGCTCTGTAAGGCGCTCACGGTGTTCCTTCAGTTCCTCTGACTGAGAGAGAAGTTGCGCATTTGCCTCTACCAGCTCATTTTCCGTCCTTCGCCGCCGCTTTTCTCCGTACCAAAGACCTATTGCGGCGATAACCATGATAACAGTCCATGACGACAGGATACCAACGAAGAGACGCCGCGCTGTCTCTCTTTTTTTAGCATTGCCTGTTTTGGTAAGTTCTTCCAAAGCCCTCGTCTTTCTGAGAATTTCCCTGAATATCGGATCTGACTGCTCATCTTCGTCAGTTCCGCTGCCGGGCTTGTCAGCACGCTGAACGCTCTGAGGAATCATCATTTTGACCTGTATAATCAGGGACTTGATCTCTTCCACGCGTTCCTGCAGTACTCTGTCCTTCAGCGGATAAGGGATGTCCTCATGTTCGGTTTTCCCGCCGTTGACGAGCGCTTCGGCAAGGTTTATTGCCTGATCGATATGAGACCTAGCCTCATCCAGCGTCTCTGAAACCTCATTTTCGAAGGCCTCCTCCAACTGGCTATGGCCCATTGCAGTATGAATCTGTATATCCATGAGCGTAGCGCTCCGGACAAAATCGAGACGCTCTCTTTCGTTTAAGCGTTCGGCTGTCATGAGCAGGACAATCGAAAGAGTGCCGAGCAAAAAGAAAATTGTCGGCACCACGTAACAATACCTTAACTTTAGTGAACCAATCATCAGTTCTCTTATTAATTCAGCCATTGCACTCTATTGTATAAAAATTCGAACATCTATGCCATAACCTGCCATAACTATTATGAGAGAAGAAATTTTTCAAAAGCATTTATCGGGTTGTCAAGAACCGAAAGTTTTCAGTGTGTCAAGCCTGTTCGCTTTCGACCTCGAGCATTTCCCAATTTGAAAAAAGTCCTGCTGATATGATAGAGTTCATGCACTCCTTCTACCGAAAAATAGGCAATGTTTTCTTTTGAATCAATCATTCATAACCTTAAAGAGACCATCATTCTTTTTGACAAAAAAAGCAGGATGACATTTATCAATAAAAGCGGCGAAGAGCTCTTCGGCAAGAGCTCCAGGGATATTGTCGGCAAAAAACTGAGCCAGCTCTTTCGGGGTGAAAAGAAGATATCGCCGCTCATCAGGAAGAGCATCGACGAAGAACGCTCCTTCAGGGGGAAGTCGGTCAGCATTTACATGGCAAGACAGATGAACATTGATTTCAGCCTCTCACCCTTTTATGTCCAGGACCGGGTCGAAGGGGCAGCCCTTTCGCTGTCCGAGAATATACCGCTTGCCGAAGGTGAGGATCATGACCACGAGGCACTGGTATTTCTGCTCGGCTCCATATCTCATGAGATAAAAAATCCCCTCGGCGGCATAAAGGGCGCTGCGCAACTTCTCGTTCAGAGAACAAAAGACTCATCCCTTGCTGAATACGCTGACCTCATCGTCAGAGAAACCGACCGGCTGAATGCTATCCTCCAGGACTATCTCACCATATGCAGAAAGCCTTCCTTCCAGGCGGTCAATATCCACGAAGTCGTCGAAAAAACCGTTGCGATCCTCTCTGTTCCGATCGAAAAGGCCGGTATCAGGATCAGGAGGCTCTACGATCCCAGCCTCCCGGTTATCCTCGGCGATGAGTCAAAGCTCCTTCAGGTTTTTCTGAACATCATCAAGAATGCGCTGGAATCGATGAAGAAAGGTGGGTTGCTTGAAATATCCACCGGTCCCTCAAAGGAGCTCTTTGGTGAACACGGGAAGATAAAACGCATGGCTCTGATAACCATCAGGGATACGGGAAAAGGCATGACAGAAGAGGATCTGCAAAAGATCTTCCTGCCGTTTTACACAAAGAAAAAAGGCGGTACCGGCATAGGGCTCGCCCTCTCGAAGAAGATCATGAAAGATCACGGCGGCATGATCTCGGTCACGAGCCAGAAAGGCAAGGGCACTATGTTCTCGCTGTATCTGCCCTTCCGGGAAGCCTGAAGCGGGTGCTTTAATTATGGATAAGAAGATCCTCATCATAGACGACGACGAAAGCATCATCTGGGTGGTTAAAAAAGCGCTGGAGCCGGCAGGATATAAGATCAGCTCGCGGACCAGGCTCGCATCAGGTCTTCGGGCTGCCGAGGATCAGCCCCCGGTCATTCTGCTTGACCTCATCCTGCCTGACGGCAACGGCCTTGACGGCCTGCGCGAACTGAGGGCATCGCATCCGGACACGATCGTGATCATGATAACGGCAAACGCCATGATGGACAGCACGATCAGCGCCATGAAGGAAGGCGCATATGATTATCTCGAAAAACCCTTTGACATCGAAGAGCTTAAGATCCTGGTGGACAAGGCATTCAAGGATCTTGCCCTGCGGCAGGAACTGAGGGAGCTCAAGAAAGCTGCCTTTGAGACCGAAGCGCCGCAGATGGTCGGCAAAAGTCCGAAGATGCTGAAGATATTCAAGGATATCGGCAGGGTGGCGTCAAAAGATATTACGGTCCTGATCACCGGCGAAAGCGGCACCGGCAAGGAACTGGTGGCCAAGGCCATCCACCTGAACAGCAGACGTTCAACCGGGCCCTTTGTGGCCATTAATGCTGCATCGATCCCCAGGGATCTGCTCGAATCAGAGCTGTTCGGGTATAAAAAAGGGGCCTTTACCGGTGCTGTCCGTGACAAGACCGGCAGGATCGAAGCGGCCGATGGGGGCACGCTCTTCCTTGACGAAATCGGTGAAATGGAGCAGAACCTCCAGGCAAAACTGCTCCGTTTTCTTCAGGAGAAGGAGTTCAATCCCCTTGGGAGCAATAATACTATCAAGGCCGATGTCCGTATTATCGGTGCAACGAACAGAGATCTTGCCGAGGCAGTCAGTCAGGGCCGTTTTCGCGAGGACCTCTATTACCGCTTCAATGTCGTTCAGATCAAGGTGCCGCCGCTCAGAGAGAGAAAAGAGGACGTCCCTCTGCTGATAAAACGCTTTCTGCAGGAAGCGGTTGAAAAGCTGGAGACCGGGGAAAAGGAACTATCCAGGGAAACAAAGGCCTTTCTTGAAAAATATGATTGGCCCGGCAATGTGCGCGAACTTGAAAATGTGATCAAGCGGGCCTGCGTGCTTTCGACCGGCACGATCATCGAGAAAAAAGACCTGCTTATCGAAGAGGCAAATTCTTACTCCATAAAGGATTTTCTCGAGGAGAAGCTGAAGCGGTATCTCAAGGACATGGCAAAGATCACGAATTTCAATCTGTACGACACGGTCCTCTCTGAGGTGGAAAAAGCGCTTATCTCCATCGTCCTGAAAGAAACGAACGGCAACCAGCTCAAGACAGCGAGACTGCTTGGCATTAACCGCAACACGCTCAGGACCAAGATCAAGGGATACAAGATCAAGACCTGAGTTTCAGCCACATCAGACCTCACCAGCACACTATGCATCGCTTCTCTCATAAGCCTGACACAGCTGACCCTTGACGGGCTTATCACTGCAGAGGAAGGTTCAAGGCACGCGGTTAACCTGACTGCTGCCAGGAGGGGATAAAAGAAAGGGGCATAAGACGACCGCCGCGGAAGAATTATTTCATGAGATATTCGAAGCGTTTTTTGAAATCAGCAACGGACAGCTTTGCGGTCTTTGCCAGCACCTCGACATTCCCGGTATTGAAGTCCTCTTTTTCGAGGCGTATCATATATTTTCTTCCGACCTCATAGGACTCTGACGTTATATCAACGAGCCGCACCTTTGTCTTGCCGGTTGCAGAGTCTGTCATTTCGACAAAAGATACAGGCCTGAGCCTGCCTTCATCAAGGGTTATCATGGCACCGGTCCCTCCACTAAGCAGAAACCGGACAGCGCCGTACCCGAGGTTACGCGTGTACTCGATATCATAGGGCACTGGGTCTGCCGCCCGCAGTTCATAGCCTATGGTCTTGTGGACAATGGTCATATGCACACCTCTTGCGCCAAGGCTCTTCTTCACCATGTCACTCATAATTCTGCCAAGCTGGATCTCCGAGAGCCTCATTCTGCCGACCTCATCACATTTGATATCGTCGCAGGCCCTGAGTTCCAGTTCGTCAACCTTTGCTGAAATACCTTCAGCCAGTACCGCTATGCCATGATCCTTGCCATGGGCAAGCCTCTTGATAATAGCACCCTCAAGGATATCGGAGATCTTCTGAAAGGGGATCCTGTTTTCAGTGAATTCTTCAGGGATAAGAGTGATCGTGGCGCCAACTGCCTTGCCGATACCCAGTGCAAGGTGACCGGCGTTCCTTCCCATGGTAGAGATGAAATACCATCTGCCCGTGGTTCTGGCATCCTCCATGATATTCTTCACGATCTCTACGCCCCAGTGGCGCGCCGTGTGATAGCCAAAGGATGACCGGCCGCCCGGAAGGGTGAGGTCGTTATCAATCGTCTTGGGCACATGGACAACAGAGACCTTGCCCCGCGACTCCCGTTCGATCCAGCGTGCCATAAATGCGGTGCCGTCACCGCCGATCGTTATGAGATATCGGACCTTCAGGGTCTTCAGGGTCTTGAGCAGGACCGGGAATTTGGCTTTCGCAATGTCAGCAGGGTCGCGGGATGTCCTGAGGATCGAGCCGCCCGCAGTATGGATCCTTGACACATCCTCGATGCTAAGGGGTATGGCACAATTCTTATCGCCCGCAAAAAGGCTCTTAAAGCCTCCGAAAATGCCGATGACCTCTTTGCCTTCATTAATCGCCTCAATGGTCGCCGCACTGATGACCCCGTTGATACCGGGCGCAGGGCCGCCGCCGACAACAATAGCCACAACCTCTTTTTTCATGTCTATGCCTGCTTCCTGTCGCTGGTGGTGAACTTGAGCGCAACCCTTCTATGTCTCGGCCCATCGAACTCGCAGAAAAAGATGGACTGCCAGGTGCCTAACACAAGCTTGCCTTCTTCAACAAAAACATGACTGGAAACGCCGACCACCGCTGCCTTGATATGCGCTGATGAGTTGCCCTCGCGGTGATGATAGTCACCCTCAAACGGTATGACCCTGTTCAGATAGGTCTGGATATCGCGCTGCACAGAGGGATCAGCCCCCTCATTGATCGTAATACCCGCTGTAGTATGCGGCACAAAGAGATAGCAGATACCGTTAGAAATGCCTGCTTCCTTGACCGCCTCCTGTATCTTTTCCGTAACGTCGACAAACTCGGTTCTTGTCTTGCTCTTTACGTTTATATACCTGACCACGTCTTCCCCCTATAGTGTTCAGACCAGTTATGCAAACACGCTGTCATAAAAAGACCGGTCTGCAATGAATGCAATTTCTATTATAAGAATATTTCCCGGCAAATCAAGATTTCTGAGCTTAACAAAATCTTTCTCTGTGGTAAGGATCCAGGATGCGCCTGATGCCATACATTCTCTGCTGACAGCATCAACGTCCTGCTGACAATACCGGTGATGGTCGCGGTATGCCTTCATGCCTGTCACTTCTGCGCCTGAACCTGTTGCCGTTGCTCTGAACGCCTCGGGATCTGCCAGGCCGCAAAAACAGAAGACCTTTCTGCCTTGCAGGGAAGCAGGCGGTTTTCTCTCTCCCGATCCGGACCTCACCGCAATAACACGATGATCAGAAAAAAAGATCGGAGCATGCTTATTGTATTTTCTTATCCCAGCGATAAGTCCTGCATCTTCACGCTCTGCCTTGGTGATCATGATGACATCTGCCCTGTTCAGTCCGGTCAAGGGCTCCCTCAAGATTCCAACAGGAAACAGTTTCCTGTTGCCAAAAGGATTTCTTGAATCAATAAGCACGATGTCCCGGTCTCTGGACAGTTTCCAGTGCTGGAATCCATCGTCGAGAATGAAGAGAGGAGTTGGGGGTTGGGGATTAGGGGAAGAAGATAAACTCAGTTCCGAAGCTGAAGGCTGAAGGCTAAGAGCTGAGATTGCAAACATACCTGATTCATACCTGTCAGCACCCTTTACGATAGCTACTCCTTCGAGCCTCTCTGCCATCAGAAGCGGTTCGTCACCAGCCTGCGCCGAAGTGAGAAGCGGCTTTTCTCCTTTGGTTACAAAACACGGTCCCTGAGCAGTTCCCTTGTACCCGCGCGTAAGAATGATCGGCAGGAATCCCCGCTTTTTCGCCTCTTGCGCTACAGCGATCGCAGCGGGAGTTTTGCCGGTCCCGCCCAGCGTGATGTTGCCGATGCTGATCACTCTGAAAGGCAATCTCTTTTGGTCCTTCAGCGCAAAAAACTTCTTTGCGGAAAGCCCAAGATAATATAGGTATTCGAGGAAATTCATTTTTCTATTCTACTCCAATCCCCCCACAAAAAATGAGATGCTCCTATTCTTTGCTCGTAAATAATCGTGCGATCGCTGCCAGAAAAAGATCGAGCGGTGGAAGTGTGTAAGTCTCATCGATCTGCCCTGAGAACTGTTCTGACCAGCGATTCTCTACGCCGAGCGCAAGCGCATACGGCATATAGGCCTGGAACAGGGCAGGCGTCTTTTCGGGCGGATGCATCCGGTCGAGCCGGTCTCCCTCGGTTGCTGCGAGAAAGACCCTGAAGCCCTCAATCTCATCAAGCATCCTCCTGCCCAACTCTGTTGGGGCTCTGAGCAGAAAGAGAAAGACCACATGGCCTGTCATCATCACGAAAAGCGGCGCAAAGAACATAAACTTCATGATATTGAAGACCTCAACACTTTGACTGACCACAACAGCAACAGCATAGAGCACAAGAGGGAAAAGGGCTGCAAGATAGACGACCTTGGAAGGCTTCTTCAGTTCGAGGACTTTTTTTCTCATGAGAAAGCGTGTGATGAATCCGGTCAACAGTGTCCAGAGACCAAGAGCGGTCAACTCCCTGATATACGTTCCTCCTATGTCAACGATCTCCGCATTGATCGCAGCAACAACGAGCGAGATCAGGAAGGCGGGTATGACATGGAGCAAATTCCGCGTAAAGAACCGTCTGTTCACCAACCGCCAGAGAGAGCGGCGGTGCGCACGATAAGCCCGGTGGATCATAATGGCATCAAGCTCCTGCCTGCTCCGTTGATGAGCGCTGTTGGATGAACTCTTAAATAGCGCGTCAAGGAGGCTTGCCTCATCCGGAGCAAGGCCGACAGCCTGCTTGTCTGTTCTCTCCACAAAATACCGTCCTGCCCGAGACGTGAGCCTGACCAGACCCGCTGCTGCCAGATCAAGCAGTGCCGCAGAAAAGGCGGTACGGTCATAGCCCATCGTGACCAGGCGGCGGGCAATGGCTGGTGAACACCCTGCCGGAGGCCTGTAACGCGGCACGATCGAAGATGCCTCCGGGTCTCTGCCGACGCGTACCCAGGCAAAAAGATAGTATGTGAAGAATACGGTCAGCCCGATCAGTCCTGCCCAATAGGCGCTCATGTCGCGAAAAAAGAAAATCACGCGCTGGTCCAGATCAGGCCCGCTGACCGCACCTTTAGGCATGCTCACCACGACCGAGAGGTAGGGGTGCTTCTTCGAGATGACCTTCTCATAGTGCAGGACATTTGCAGATTCAGAGGCTGCAGCCTGTCTGAGGAGTTCCGGTATCTTCCCTGTGCCGGCATTCCAGGAGTGATCTTCAAGACTGGCGATGACGCCGGAAGTCCCGTAGGGAAGAAGAACCGTAACGCCAATCGTGCCGACCGATCCGGCCCAGCCGTGCATGCCCTCGCCAAAGACCCACCAGAAGAGCTCATCGTGATCGGGAAGGAATCTGATATGACGGTCCACCACATACTCAATCGTAAACTCATGGGTCCCTGGTGTGAGGGTAAGCCGCTCCGGTCCGAGAAAAACATAATGGGTGTACCAGCGGCCAGAGGTCTTAACCCTATAGGGTATCGGCTGGCCGTCGAGAGCAGCACCCTTCATCTCAAATCCCATCAGCCGGTAATACGCATGCTGTCCCTGGACGCGTCCGCCAATGGCCCGGTAAATGCCGGTAAGCAGCGCACCCTCTTTCTGCTCGAATGTCGCACCGCCTGTCAGGACCAGCATCGTCTCCCTGACATGGATATTTCCATCCGACTGGATGAGGATGTTGGCATGGAAGTTCGTAACACTGCCAGGGACCTTCCTATCAGCAGAAGATCCGGGACCTGCTTCCGGCAGCGGCGCGATCAAAGGAGCCGGCGTTTTCGATGCAGGGCTTTTCACTTCAGCCTCTCCACGGGAGAGATCAAAACAGCGGATGCCGTCATGCGAAAGGTCATTGATCGGTCGCACCAGCCTGCCGGGCTCATTGAAACAGTATTGAAGCACCTTTCCCTTGAGCGAAAAGGCGCCCAACGAGGAGCTGTTTCTATGGCGGGGTTCTGTTGAGTCAATGATATCAACATCAAGGGGCGCCCAGCCGGGCGGCACCCTGACCAATCCGTCCGTAAGACCCAGTTTCCAGTGGACAAATGCGGTCCCCTGACTCGCATATCCTGAAGAACTGGATATCCGGACCGCAAAGTTTTTTTCAAAGGTGAACTGCCAGGCAGTCCCGTCCAGATCGCTGACACCTTTCCACGTTCCTGCGATCCCCTCGATATTCCACGGCAATGTCGTATCAGGCAAGGGGCCGCTTCCCTGGCGATGCTCGCCAACCATACGGGATACCAGAATATCAAGGCCCGGAGCATTGATCCGCTTACCGAGACCGAGCAGACCGAGCAGACCGACGATAACGATCAGGATGAGGAACAGGAACACCGCGACAAAGACTTTACGGATCATATCTGAAAGTGTAGCATAGAAAATTCTCTATATATAATGTAAGAATCATAACCCCTCCTCACCTCCCCTTATCTTCAGGGGAGGAATAAACCACCTCTTGTCTCCTCGTCGAATCCGCCTGAGCGCGGAGAGGTAAGAATAAATCCCCCTCTTGAGGTTAGAGGGGGATGGCCAACAGTAGGTGCCTTAAGCGGGGAGTTATGAATCACCAGTAACTGAAGGGATACAGCATGAGCACTCGTTATTCTGAAGTGGACTGCACAAAACCATCCACAATCTTCATTGCACGGTCAACAGCTCCGGAGTTTTTCAGATACAGGGCACGCGCTTTTTCTCCTGCTGACCTTGCCTTTTCCGGCTGCATGAGGAGTTCCTTGATCTTTTTCGCAAGACCGGCCGGGGTAACCTGAAAGGCCGCTCCTGCAGCATAAAAATCTTTAATAAAGGGAAAGTTCTCCATATGCTCTCCGCAGATGATCGGCTTTCCCCAATATGCAGGCTCAAGCGGGTTCTGGCCGCCGCGACCTTCGATGCTTTTGCCCATGATCGCGATATCAGCGATGCTGTACACAGCGGTCAGCTCACCCACCGTATCAAGCAGCATTATATTGAATTTATTTGACTGCGCCTCCCCTCCCGCTGCTTCCAGTTCCGACCGTTTGGCATATCTCATGTCGGATTTCCTGATCACCTCTTCTGCCTCTGCAAAGCGTTCAGGGTGACGCGGCGCAATAATAAGTTTCAGCCCGGGAAAGAGATAGACGTTCTCCCGGTATGCATCAATGATTATCTGCTCCTCGCCTGCATGTGTGCTTCCTGCAACGATAACGTGACCCTGCACCTCTTTCATCCAGGACGGGATATGCAGCGAGATGTCCATATCAAACTTGAAATTGCCGAGCACCTGCACTTTGTTCCCTTCTGCGCCGATAGCCTTGATCCTGTCGGCATCCGGACCGCTCTGCATGCAAAAGAGCGTAACATGATCCAAAACCTCCTTCATGAAAAAGGATACCCGCCGGTATCCCTTTGAGGACTTCTCCGATATCCGTCCGTTCAGGATAATGACCGGGATGGTCCTTTCAGCTGCAACCCTGAATAGGTTCGGCCAGAGTTCTGTCTCCACAACAATGAACAGCCTCGGCCTGATCTTTTCAAAACACCGCGTAAGGATCGATCTCAGGTCAAAGGGAAGGTAGACAATATGAGTGCCCTCAGGAGTCTTTTGTCTCGCGACCTTCTGCCCGGTATCAGTGATGGTAGACAGGATGACAGGGATTGCCGGATATGCCGCCTTCAGTTTCGTCAGAAAGGGAATTGCCGCATTAACTTCACCGACCGAGACAGCATGGATCCAGATAGGTGATGAGTGATGCGTAATGCGTACTAGGTCAAAAAACCCGAACTTGTCGCGGAGCCATTTCCTGCGCAGATCAGAGGGCCGTTTCAGATACTCCGGCATGAACAGGATCAGAAGAGCCATTGTGTAAAGAATGCTGTATATCAGGAACATAGTTTTATTATTAGGTGCATTGGTTATTGGCCATCCAAAAAAATCTCCCCCCACCCCTCTTTGCCAAAGAGGGGCATGATACCTCCCTTTGGCAAAGACCTGTCCCCGGATGGGGAGAGGATAGGAGGGATTTAATAATTGTCTTCATGCTTATAAACCCCTTAGCATTGTATTACTTCTTCCAGCCGGCCATCTCCATGACCATGTCAGACACCCGGTCAGACGCATGCTTTTCAGAAAATATCTCCCGCACCTCATCATAGGTCTTCAGCATCTGCGACCGGTATGCAGGATCGCTCATCATGCGCTTCAGCTCAAGCATGATATTTTCAACGGTCGCCTCTTTCTGGAGGAGTTCCCTGACAACCTCGCGACCGGAAAGGATATTGACGAGAGATGCGTATTTCACCCTGATGATGCGCCGGGCAAGCCAGAAGGTGAGCGGAAAAACCTTATAGACAACAACAAGCGGAAGCCCGAGAAGCACTGCCTGAAGCGTTGCCGTACCCGAGGCAATAACCGCATAATCTGAGGCAGCAAGGGTCTTCAGCGACTTGCCTTTATTGATCTTCACGCCTTCATGCTGCAAGGCGTCGATAAGGGCCTTATGCTGTATCAGGTCCGTGTTCGGAGCAAAGGGCAGGCAATACTGAGCTTCGGGCAGATCCGATCTGGCCTGTCTTACCGTATCAAGGAGCAGGGGAAGAAGCCTTTCCAGTTCATGGGGCCTGCTTCCCGGAAGAAGAGATATGAGCTGCATATCAGGATCAAGGCCCAGCTCTGTTTTCATTGTCTTCCTGTCCGACTGCAACTGCCTCATCTCGTCAAGGATCGGGTGTCCCACAAACTCTGCATCGAGACCGGAATCACGATAGATCTGCTCCTCAAAGGGAAGGAGAACTGCCATCCGGTCAACGAGTTTAGCGATCTTCTTCACCCTACCCTTCCGCCATGCCCATACCTGAGGACTCACGTAATAAAGGACCGGGATATCCTGCTTTTGTGCCTCTGCTGCAAGACGGAGATTGAAGTCAGGGTAGTCGATAAGAACAACAACTGAAGGGCGGTAGTGCTGAAACGCCTCTGAAGCTTTTCTGAATGTCTCTTTCAGTGCCTTTATGGAAGAGAGTGCCTCGGCAAGGCCAAAGGCGCTTGCTATGCCGGAGAGCAGTTCAACCCCGGCAGCCTGCATCCTTTCGCCGCCGATGCCGATGATCCTGATATGCGGGACCTTCTTTTTCAGGGCCTCTGCAAGGAGCGCTCCGTAGAGCTCCCCTGAGGTCTCACCTGCAACGATCATGACCGTTTCAGGCATTGTTGATGATCTCTGCAATCTCCCTGATCGTTTTTTCTTCAAGTTCCGGATACATGGGCAGGGAAAGCACGGTTGCCGCTGCCTCTTCAGCAACCGGGAAATCCCCTTTTTTGTGGTCAAGGAAACTCAATGCCTCCTGCAGGTGAAGAGGGATCGGATAATAGACAACTGACGAAATGTCCTTTTCACGCAGCTTCTGCTGTATCCTGTCCCGCTGTGCGCTCCGCAGGGTGTATTGGTGATATACATGGGTCATGCCGGGCCTTTCAACTGGTTTGAGCACCGTATCCGAGATACAGGTGTTGTACAGCGCTGCGTTTTCACGTCTGCGCCTGTTGTACTCGTCAATTCTCCTGAACTTCACCAGGAGAATGCCTGCCTGCAGTTCATCGAGCCTGCTGTTGAAACCGACAGACTCATGTTTGTACGCACCTTTTGAGCCGTGGTTCCTGAGTACTCTGATCCTGTCAACAAGCTCTGCATCATTCAGGGTCACCATACCGGCGTCGCCGAATGCGCCGAGGTTCTTGCTCGGATAGAAACTGAAACAGCCGATATCCCCAAAGCTGCCGGTCTTCCTGCCCCTGATATCTGCGCCGAAGGACTGGGCGCAGTCTTCGATGACATGCAGGTTATATTTCTTTGCGATCGCCATGATCTTTTCCATCTCTGCCGGATGGCCAAAGATATGGACAGGAACGATCGCCTTTGTGTTCTCGGTGATCTTCGCCTCGATCTGGGCAGGATCAATATTCATGGTCTCGGGATCAATATCGACGAAGACCGGCGTGGCACCCGTATAGATCACGGATTCGGCCGTTGCGAAGAAGGTGAAGGGCGTTGTGATCACTTCGTCTCCATCGCCGATCCCCAGCGCCTCTACCGCAAGATGCAGCGCATCCGTGCCGGATGCAACGCCGATCGCCACGGACACGCCGTGGTACGCAGCGACCTTCTTCTCGAACTCGGATACCCGCGGGCCAAGGATATAGTGCGCACTTTCAAGGATCTCGGCAACCGTGCCAAGCACCTCATCCTTTATGTCAGCAAACTGTTTTTTCAGGTCTATCATCGGAACCATTTCTGTTATATCTCCATTATTTTTATTGCTTACAAATTAAACGCATTGATTATATGTCATCCACAAAAAATCTCCCCACACCCCTCTTTTTCAAAGAGGGGCAGTTTTCCTCCCTTTGACAAAGGGAGGTTAGGAGGGATTTTATAAACCAATGTTCATGCCATGTTAAGACTATTTATATCCTGTAATACCTATATCATCTCGTTTATTTTCAACACGATCTCCAGGGCCTGCATACCCTCTTTTCCCGATACCAGAGGACAGGTCCTGCCCTGCAGACAGGAGATAAAATCCTTCAGTTCCTCTTTTAGAGGCTCCCTGCTCTCAGTCTTGATGACATCAAAGGCAATACCGGTGGCATCCTTAAAATACCGTCTCACTTCCTGGGCCTGGTAGTCGATCGAAATGTACGCATCATTCTGATGGACCTTCAGACTCCGCACCTTTTCCGTCGCAAGCCTGCTTGCCGTGATGAGCGCCTTGCAGCCGTTCTCAAACTCGATCCATGCCTTTGCAGCATCGATCTTGCCGGTGAGCACCCGGTCACCAGCAGCACTGATGCTCCGGACCTTTGACTTTACCAGGCCGCTCACAATATCAATATCGTGTATCATGAGGTCGAGGGTCACATCAACATCCGTACCCCTGCCCAGGAACGGCGAAAGCCGCTCTGCCTCAATGAACCGGGGGTTCTGTATAAGACCCGCGGCTGCGACAATGGCAGGGTTATAGCGTTCCAGATGACCGACCTGAAGAATGCGTTCTCCCGCATCAGCCGCAGCGATGAGCTCACGCGCATCGTCGAGCGTTTCCGTGATCGGTTTTTCAATAAAGACATCCTTGCCTGCTTTCAGGCAGGCAAGCGCGATCCCATGGTGCGTTGTTGTAGGAGTAACAATACTGACCGCATCGCATTTTTCGACCAGTTCTTTCCAATCTTCGAATGCTGCACAGCCGTATTTTGCTGCGATCCCGTCAGCTCTCAAGCGGTCACGGTCAGCAACGCCAACAAGCTGAGCATGCTCCAATTCAGAAAAAATGCGGGCATGGTGCTGCCCGAGATAGCCCACGCCGATTACGCCGATACGCAGTGACACGCTTCCCCCCTTGACAAGAATATGCGGTATATTTTGCACTATCAAAGGAAGTTTCAGCAAGGATACCCATGATCATAAAAAGCGAACAGGAAGGGATTAAGCAGCGGAGGCAGCCGCCTGAAGCATCTGCACTGCTTGTAATCCAAATATCATAATTTGTAAAATGAGCGTAGTCAACCATGAAAAAGAATAGCCTCTTTTCCCTTCTGTTCTGTATCGCCTTTTTTGCCGGCTGCGCTTCTGTACCGACACAGAACGTTGCCCCGGTCCTGCCCTTTGACGACAAATCCCTCGGAGAGTTCCTGGAGCAGAAGCAGCAGCATATCGGCGCTGTCATGGACGCCGTAGAAAAAAGGAACCAGGATATCGAAAAGGACCCGCACTGGATATCGTGGGCATACAGCAAGCTCGGCATTCGGAAACTGCAGGATATCCCGCCCAGCTCGTACGGCGATTACGCTAAATATATCGACAGCAGCAAGTCGGTATATATCTTTGTACATCCCTCCTACTACCTGTTCTTTCACTCTAATAAACCACAGGTAGTTCGCCCCCCCATGGACCAGAAGGACAGCCTTGTTGATCTGTTCCTGAGAGAACCGCAGATAAAGGCTATCAAGCGGCTGGAGCAGGAACAGCAGAGAAATGAAAAGAACTTTCTTGAATATCTGACCATGGATGAAAAACTCGTCATACTTCTGCTGCCGCGGAACTATCGGACCACCAACAGTTACACATACATGAATTCCAATGACGAATATGCACGCTACCTCAATGAGATCGCCAACGGGTCGCCGTCCGTGATCTACATGGAGTCCGAATCGGCAAGTGTCGGCAGGCTTCTTTCGGAGGACCTTGTGGTGCTCCTTTCCTTCCTTGAAGCAGTTGGTGCGAAGTCTGTGCTTATCGGAGGGGGATACGTAGGCAGATGCCAGAAAGAATTCTATAACTATGTCACAAAGTATTCGTTCGGAAGCAACTACTTCATCGTTCCTGAGATCTCTACCTTCTCACCTGAGGATATCACGGAAAGTACAGCCGGCCGCTTTTTTGAAAACGACCAGATAAATCTGATGGCAAGTTCAGAATTCATTTTGAATAAAACACCGAGCAATACGAACCTTCAGCACCTTCCTCCCCAATTCCTCAATACCGTGATTAATGTCGCCATGACAAAGAACAGGGACAGCGGGATCTCGAACAACAGAGAACATCAGCAAAATAAAAATGTGGCTGCGGAACCGGCAGGCATAAAAGATGCCCGGGATTCAGGGGCTAATGTTGCCGCGGCAAAAAGCAGGGACATAGGGATCTCGAATAATAAGGGACCTCAACCAAATACAGATGTAACCACGGAACCGGCGGGGAATAAAGATACACAGGAAGACCCGGCTGAACAAGATTACTGTTATTAGGGGGATATGACCATTATGATCAAGGAAGCCATCAATCTGCTCGTCGGAGGCATTAACCTCTCTGAATCTGAAATGGCCGAGTGCATGAAAGAGATCATGGAGGGAAAGGCCACTGATGCCCAGATAGGCGCCTTTCTCACAGCGCTCAGGATCAAGGGTGAGACCGTTGAAGAGATCACCGGTGCGGCACGCATCATGCGGGACAAGGCAGCGAAGATCAATGCACCGGAGGGTGTGCTTGATACCTGCGGCACAGGCGGGGACATGTCTCATACATTCAATATCTCCACAACCGTTGCTATCGTTGTGGCAGCGGGGGGTGTTCCTGTGGCCAAGCATGGCAATAAGGCCGTATCGAGCAAATCAGGCAGCGCGGACCTGCTTGAGGCGCTCGGCATCAGGATCGATCTGTCCCCGGACAAGGTCGAGAAATGTCTCTTTGAAACAGGTTTCGGTTTTCTTTTCGCTCCCCTTTTCCACCCGGCAATGAAGTACGCGATCGGGCCGCGCAGAGAGATGGGCCTGAGAACGGTCTTCAATATTCTCGGCCCCATAACCAATCCTGCCGGAGCCAAAAGACAGATACTCGGCGTATTCACCGCCAAGCTCACCGAAACGCTCGCAACCGTGCTGGGAAACCTCGGGGCAGAAGATGCTATGGTAGTGCACGGTGAAGACGGTCTTGATGAGATCACGATCACTGACGGCACACGGGTATCCCGGTTCACGCAAGGCAGGGTGGAAAACCTTATCCTCTCTCCCGAGGACTTCGGGCTTGAACGCGGGAAGCGGGAAGATCTGGTCGGCGGCGACAATCAGGAAAATGCGAATATCACCCGGCAGACCCTGGGCGGTGAAAAGGGGGCAAAACGCGATATCGTGCTGATCAATGCGGCTGCAGGTTTTATGGTCGCAGGCAGGGCATCGGATGCGAAAACCGCTGTTGCAATGGCTCAGGAAGCGATCGATTCAGGCCGTGCCCTGAAAAAACTCGAAGAGATCATAAAGGTCTCAAACAGCCTATAGCATTATTTCTGTCTGAGCTTAAGAAAATTCCTGAGCAGATCTTTTCCCGCAAGGGTCAGTATTGACTCCGGGTGGAACTGCACTCCCTCTATGAGCAGCTCCTTGTGCCTGACGCCCATGATCTCCCCGGTATCGGTCCATGCCGTTATCTCGAGACAGTCCGGCTTGGTCTCTTTCCTGATGAGCAGCGAATGGTACCGTGTTGCCTCAAAGGGGTTCGGCAGACCCTCGAAGAGTGTCCTGCCGTCATGATGAATAAGCGAGGTCTTGCCATGCATGAGCCTCGGCGCGCGGATGATCTCTCCGCCGAATGCCGCACCGATCGACTGGTGGCCGAGACATACACCAAGGAGCGGCACCCTGCCGCCGAATCGCCTGATCGTATCGATTGAGATCCCTGCTTCGTTCGGTGTGCAGGGGCCCGGTGATATGACAATACGGTCAGGCTTCATCGCATCTATCTCATCAAGCGTTATCCTGTTGTTCCTGAATACCCGCACATCCTCACCCAGTTCACCGAAATACTGGACCAGGTTATAGGTAAAAGAATCATAGTTGTCAATCATCAATAGCATCGTATTTCCCTCTTCACCTTCTGTTTCTTTCTGTTTGCTGCCTACCCATCACTCATCACCCATTACTGGTTACGGCTTTTCTAATCCAATCCTTCTTCGGCCATGTCAACGGCCTTCATCATGCCCTTTGCCTTGTTCACCGTCTCCGTGTATTCCTTCTCCGGCTCCGAGTCTGCAACAATGCCTGCGCCTGCCTGGACATAGACCTTATTGTCCCTGATCACAAGCGTCCTGATCGTAATGCACATATCGAGGTTCCCCGAATAGCTCAGATAGCCGACAGACCCGGCATAGGGTCCTCTCTGCGCAGGCTCAAGCTCATCTATGATCTCCATGGCACGCACCTTGGGAGCGCCGCTCACCGTACCTGCAGGGAAACAGGCGCCTAACACATCAAAAGAATCAAGTCCGTCCTCAAGATCTCCCTCAACATTCGATACGAGATGCATCACATGACTGTACCGTTCCACTGCCATCAGGTCCGTAACCTTCACAGAGCCGACCTTTGCCACCCGTCCCACATCATTCCTTCCCAGGTCGACCAGCATGATATGCTCAGCGATCTCCTTGGGATCACGTTTTAATTCCTCTTCCAGTTCTTTATCAACCGTGTCGGTCTCTCCCCGCCTCCGCGTACCTGCGATAGGACGGAGTACGATCTTCCGGTTCTCGACCCTCACCAGGATCTCGGGCGACGATCCCACGATCTTGCCTTCACCGATGTCAAGATAATACATATACGGCGAAGGGTTGATCACCCGCAGCGCCCTATAGATATCAAAGGGATCGACCTGCGAAGACCGCTCGAACCGCTGAGACAGAACCACCTGGACGATGTCGCCTGCCATCACATATTCCTTGGCCTTTTCTACGGCAGAAAGGAACCCTTCTTTGGGTATATTCGAAACAAAACCGGTTTCCTTTTCCGGGGTGCCGGCATCTGTTCCCTGCAGAGGAGTTCTCAGCCTGCTGATGATCTCATCGATCTTCTGCACCGATTCTGCATAGATCTCCTTCAGGTCCCTGCCGTCAACATGAGCATTCGAAACCACCTTGATCTTCTGCTTCAGACTGTCGAAGACAAGCATGGTGTCAGTAAGCATAAGAAAGAAATCCGGCAGGCCGATGCCCTCCTTGGCCTTCAGTTCGATCGTCTCAAAGAACTTGACCATGTCATACCCGATATACCCGACAAGGCCGCCGAAAAAACGGGGCAGACCCTTCACCTCAACAGGGCGATAGGTCATGATCTCGGCCTTGATGACATCGACAGGGTTTTCGGTCTCGATGATCCGCGGCGGGTTCATCCCTTCAAGGATCTCTACCCTCCGGCCCCTGCCTTTCAGGATTTTTTCAGGACGTGAGCCAAGAAATGAATAGCGCGCCCATTTCTCACCGCCCTCAACGCTCTCGAGCAGAAAGGACGGAGAGCCGCCGAGTTTCAGAAATGCGGTCACCGGTGTGTATGTATCGGCGAGGATCTCCCGATACACCGGGATCAGGTTCCCCTTCTGCGAAAGCCCCTCAAATTCTGCAAAATCAGGATAGAGCATATTGACAAAAATTTCCTTTTTAAATTAGTATCTCTAACGTCGTAATTATAGCGCATTCCTCACTGATAAGTTAAGAATGCCCTCTGGTTATGACAGAGTTTTCGTAAAGCATTGCATGCGGGAATAGCTCAGTGGTAGAGCACAACCTTGCCAAGGTTGGGGTCGCGGGTTCGAATCCCGTTTCCCGCTCCATAAAAATCAGTAAGCACTAAGCACCAGAAGTGGCTGCCGTAAGCAGCAGGCACAACACAGACATAAAGTCCTTTTTTCTTCCACTGCTTACTTATTACTGCTTACTTTGTCAAACACGGCGGCGTACCCAAGTGGTTAAGGGGACGGTCTGCAAAACCGTTATTCAGCGGTTCAAATCCGCTCGCCGCCTCCAACTCCCTTCACCGCTCTCCCTTCCCTGATCGCCTCAAGCAGAGCAATGTCCATTTCCTTCTCTTCGAAATACTCCTGCTCAAGGGACTCAACATAAAAGCGGTCCAGTCCGCTGTTCTGGAGAAAGTCCTCCCGCAACGCATAATCGCTGTTCTGTATCACCTGAGGGAGGATCTGGTTCAGATAGACCGATTCCTTGCGGAGGTCGAGAAAGACCTTTTCAAAAAGCCGGGCCGGGATCTTCGCGGTCATACCCTTGTCCGCCAGCTCTTTTGCAATGTCCTCCCGGATATGGTTTCTGACTGCTTTCAGTTCAAGACCGGGGAAAAAGCTTCTCATCCGCTCCTTGAGCGCGGCATGCGTCTCAAAGTAGATCTTCTCTTCATCCGTGAGCGCCGTGAGGTCTGCGATAACATCTTTGTATGAGGCCTCGCCGTTTTGAATATTCTCAACACCCTTGTTCACCAGCTTCAGCTTGCGCCTGCCATATGCCGTGATATATTTGTTGTCCATCAGGTCGGTAATAAAAACAGCCCTGAAAAGCTCGCTGTCAAGACGGTCAAATTCCTTTTTATTGCCGACAAGGCTTCTGAGCGATTCCTCCCTGAACTCGATGTTCTTCATAAAGGACATCTGGCTGAGAAGCGCCTGGACATTATCATACCGGTCAAAATAGGTGATGATGGAGCTGAACTCCTCGAAGATGCTGAAGTCGTCGGTCTCCCGCGCAAGCTCATCACAGGCCTTGCCGATGTCAAGCAGCACCTGCTCAAAGCCGCGGTCATTCTGCGAGTACGCAATATGTTTTGCCCGGATGAGCCTTACAATGTCCTCCTTGATGATATGCTGCTTCAGGGAAGGGTCTTTGAAAAAGAGGTTCTCAAGAATGGCGCGCGACTCTTTCAGATATTCCTGCTCCTGCACCTCAAGCACTTTCTTGTCCTTGAGAAGAAGATCGTCAAGCGTGTCAAAGAGCACAACCGGGATGTTATTTCTGATGCTCAGGGTCCTGAGCCTGTTCAGACGGGCATGACCTGAGGCGTCAAGGGTATCGTCAGCAGCACCTTTGATAAGAATATCGCGATATTCATCAACAACCAGCTTATTATCCGGATGCCGGTACATGACATCGATCTTCATCCGCTCCTGCTGATAGTGGTCGATCCCGTTTTGCGACACGATCTCGTTCAGGAAGAGCTCTTCCTCAGAGGTGATCCCCCTGTTCCTGAAATAAAAACTCCTGAAGGCGTTGTAGTATTCACTGTTCGCCCGGTGAATCAGCTTGAAGATGAAGACCATGGACTTCTTCTCCCCCAGCTCGGAACAGAACCTCTCAAGCAGCTCGGTATCCTTGTTCTGTGACAAGATATCCGTGCGCTTCAGAAACTTGCCGACAGCCCTGAGCACCTGCTTCTGCCGTTTCTTGTGGTCGCCGTCAGACTCTGACGCGATCAGGAAGTAATAGTTCGCGACCGCATGTCCCTGGAGAAAAAGACGATAAAAGGTCTCTCCGCCCTCAGTGTCATTGGTAAAAATGACCCTCTCGCTTTCATCCATAAAAGCGCCGAACATGATGAGCCTGTTCAGCACATCCTCTTTTTCCATGTCTGCAAGGGGCTTTTCCACGCCGAACATGTATTCGCAGAAGCTGCCGCCTGTCCCCCGGTAGCTTACCCCTGTTTCAGAGATCGTAAACTCATTGCCGCGGGAAAAAAAGCGGATACGTGCAGTCTCTTCTTCATAGAAATAAGTGCTGAGGGTGTCTGCTCCGGAGATGAGGGCAAAAAAGTCCACCGGACCATGACTGCCGTGGAGCCTGAGGTCTTTGATCATAGTGAAAATATACCACAGGGCTCCTGTTTTATTCTAATTCCGGCGTCGGAACGCTCGCTGATAAGTTGCTGAAAGGCCGCGATTTATCTATTATAAATACAGGTAATTATGAACCGTCATCACCACAATATGCATGGCTGCTCCACAGCAAAGATAACCCTTCCCGCATGCTGCGCGCTGATCCTGTTGTCTGTCCTTATCTCTGTCTCGGCAGGGGACTCCGGAGGCAGAGAAGCTTTGGCAAACGGCAGGAAAGATCTCGCTGCCGGCCGTTACAGCGAGGCAGTGCCCAATCTTCTCATCGCCCAAAGGGAGTTTGCTCTTCTTGAGGACTATGCGATGATCTATCTTGCCGACGCGTACCACAATCTCGGAGAGCATGGCAAGTCGAGAGAAACTCTCCAGGCACTGATCGACAAGTATCCGTCCTCTCCTCTGCGCAAAAAGGCAAGAATGGCTGAGCTCAGAGAAGAAAAAGATATCAGCGGCGAAGAACTGCTGCCTCTTTACGAGACCTATGTGAAGGATTTCCCGGAGGACGATGAAACATATTATGTCTATGGGAAGCTGCTGAAGAAGAACAGCCGCGAGGACAGGGCAGCCGCGGTCTTCAAAAAGCTCTATATCAGAGCGGGCTATCTCTCCGCTGCTGCACGCAGCGAACTGGGCCCGGACCAGATCACGACGGGTGACATTGTTGAGCGGGCCGCAAATCTTATCAAACAGTATGATTTTGAGGAAGCTGAGCGCGACCTGAAGCAGGCGCTTGCAGTATGCTCGGGAAAACACCGGCAGGAAATCCTCAGGAACCTCGCCTATGCCCTTTTCAAACAGAAGAAATACCGGGAGGCAGCAGAGCTTTATGAAAAGGTTAACGACCTCTTCTACAAAGCCCGTTCCCTGTACCGTGCAGGTGATAAAAAAGGCTTTGAAGCGGCACTGAACACACTCGCGGACAGGAATGATAAGAAGACCGGGTTTCTTCTGGTCACGGTTGCAGCTGACAGAAGGAGAGAAAAGGATTTTAACCGGGCATTACAGATCTACCAGGACGTGCTGAAGACCTATCCGTCTGACGCAGAAGATGCACTCTGGGGCATCGGGTGGACACAGTACCTTTCGGGGGACTACCAGCAGTCGGAAGATACCTTCTCCAGGCTCCATGCCCAATACGATGATCCGAAATATCTGTATTGGCAGGCCAGGAGCATGGAGGCACAGAACAAGGATGCATCGCACATTTATGCAGGGCTTGTCGCAGCGGACAACAACAATTTTTATGTAGTGCTGGCATATGCCCGAAGCCGCCGGATAATCCCCCGGCTTTCGTCGCTGAATCTGCCCGAGAGCACACCAGGGAAGACCCGGGCAAACGAGAGGGTGGAGGCGCTCATCTCTCTGGGCATGCGGGAAGAGGCGGTTGCCGAGCTCGCAGCATCAAGCAGGCATACTGCCTCGTTGCCTGATCTCATGTACAACGCAGCCAAGTTCCAGGAGTTGGGCGAATTCAGACGCTCCATCGGCCTCACAACAAAGATCCCCTACTCGGAAAAAATGCATCGCTTCTGGTACCCGCTCGCCTTCTGGGACAAGGTAGAACAGGCATCAAAGCGAAACAATCTTGATCCCTTCATCATCCTCTCGGTCATGAGGGAGGAGAGCCGGTTCGATCAGGCGGTAAAATCTCCTGCAGGAGCATACGGGCTCATGCAGCTCATGCCCCAGACAGCATACCGCCTTGATAAAAGCCTCAAGCTCGGCATTCACAGGCCCTCGCAGCTTACCGATCCGAAGAACAATGTCCTGCTGGGGAGCTTTTACCTGAGGTCCCTGCTGGACGAATTCCATTCCCTGGCTCATATGCTCGCCGCATATAATGCAGGCGAACTCGCGGTAAGGTCATGGCAGCAGCGCTTTGATTACCGCTCTGTCGACGAATTCATCGAAGACATTCCCTACAGCGAAACGAGAAATTACGTCAAAAAAGTGCTCACCAGCTATTTTCAATACAGGCGGGCCGGGCTGGCTGAGCAGGGAGATGACAAAGGAATCGAGATCATCCTCGGAAAGACATAGTAATATGGACACAAAACCGGCGCATCTGGTATCGTAACAAATGGCATGGAAGGCATCCCTTTTCGATGATGATCCTCTGGCTCCATCATCACCCGGCGCAGGGGAAACACCAGCTCTTATCAGCAAGGAGGTAGCACCCGTGGACAGACTAAAAAACCTCGAGGAAAAAATAGCGACAGCAGTAGAAAGGGTCAAGGCCCTGAAAGAGGAGAAGATATCCCTCGAAAATAAGATCAGGGAGCTTGAATCCCTTCTTGACGGCAAAAACCGGGAGGTAGAATCTCTGAAGGACGAAAAGACGTCGATCAAGAGCCAGGTCGAAGAGCTTCTTGAGGAGCTCGAAACCCTGGAGATCTGATACAGCTGTGGGCAGCGTTGAAATCAGCATCCTCGGACAGAAATACACCATCAAGGGTGATGCCCAGGAGGAATACATCAAGAAACTTGCCGCTTATGTGGAGGAAAAACTTCAGGAGATCCACGCTGGCAATCCAAATATAACCCCCCTGAAAGCTTCCATTCTTGCATCGCTCAATATCGCTGACGAGCTGCAGAGACTGAGGGATGACCACGACAGAGCAGCACAGACCATAGAGGAAAAGACCAACGCCCTCAGCGGTCTTTTCGACTGATCCGCATCGTTTTTTTTCGGCAATACCTCCTTGCTTATTTTTCCGCTATAACCGGCTCAGCCATTCATGCGGCTTAGTCGTCCTCTCAACAAATGATGAACACCGATTTCACCGGAAATAGTTATTAAAATCAAAGGGTTCAGAACAGTCTTCATTTGGCCTTGACTTATACCATATGTTGTGGTTAAATTCTTAAGTCAAACACAAGATGTAGTTTTTTATGACCATTGTATTTAAGGTTCTGATGTTCAAATATAGAGGCAAAATAACGCAGTATCATCAAGAGCAGACATCCTGTTTTTTGGCAATAAACAGCCATTTTTTCGACATAATTTAGCATTACCACCGGGAGGGAACCATCTTATGAAGAGCACAGCGGCAGCGATCGGACTTACCCCAAATGCATTAAAGGTCCTGGAAAAGAGATACCTGAAAAAAGACGAGGAAGGCAAGGTCGTCGAAGCACCAGCGGACCTTTTCAGGAGGGTTGCAAAGACCATTGCGCGCGCTGATATGATGTACGGGAAGTCGGAAGCTGATGTCCTGTTGCTCGAAGAAGAGTTCTATCACATGATGACCTCCCTCGATTTTCTCCCAAACAGCCCAACACTCATGAATGCCGGAAGAAAGTTAGGCCAGCTCTCCGCATGCTTTGTGCTTCCTGTCGGAGATTCCATGGAGTCCATATTCGATGCGGTAAAGCACACTGCCATCATCCATAAGTCAGGCGGCGGCACCGGCTTCAGCTTCTCGAATCTCAGACCAGGCGGCGATATTGTCGGCTCCACAAAAGGCGTATCATCAGGGCCCGTGTCGTTCATGACCGTATTTGACACGGCAACCGAGGCGGTGAAGCAGGGCGGCACCCGGAGAGGTGCAAACATGGGGATACTCCGTGTTGACCATCCTGATGTCCTCAACTTCATCACTGCCAAGGACGACAATTCCCGGTTCAACAACTTCAACATCTCGATCGCCATAACCGACCGTTTCATGCAGGCGGTCAAGGACGATACAGACTATGAACTGGTCAATCCCAGGACAAAGAACGTGGTCAGGTCGCTCAAGGCACGCGAGGTCTTTGACCTCATCGTCAACCATGCCTGGAAAAACGGCGAACCCGGCATTGTCTTTATCGACAGGATCAACGCCTCGAACCCCACGCCAAAGGTCGGGGAGATCGAGTCAACAAACCCCTGCGGCGAGCAGCCGCTTCTGCCGTATGAGTCCTGCAACCTCGGCTCGATCAACCTCTCGATGATGGTAACTGAGGGCAAGGTCAACTATCAGAAGCTGAAGAAGACGGTCTGGAAGTCAGTACATTTCCTCGACAATGTGATCGACGTGAACAAATATCCTATTCAGAAGATCGCCGAGATGACGCGGGCCAACAGAAAGATCGGCCTTGGGGTCATGGGCTGGGCTGACATGCTGATCATGATGGGCGTCCCGTACAATTCCCCCCAGGCCATAGAACTCGCAAAAGAGGTGATGGGCTTTATCCAGAAAGAAGGCAAAAACGCATCGTCTGCACTTGCTGAAGACAGGGGCGTATTCCCGAATTATGCTGAGAGCATCTATGACGGCAAGATGAAGATCAGGAATGCAACCGTCACGACGATCGCCCCTACAGGCACGCTCTCGATCCTCGCTACCTGCTCATCAGGCGTTGAGCCGCTCTTTGCCGTCTCCTATGTAAGGAACGTCATGGAGGGCACCAAGCTCCTTGAGATCAACCCGTATTTTGAGAAGGTGGCAAAGGAGCGTGGATTCTGGTCCAGGGACCTGATGGAAAAGATAGCGGACAAGGGCTCGCTCCACGACTTTGACGAGATACCCGAGGATGTAAAGGCGGTCTTTGTGACTGCTCACGACATCAAGCCGGTCGAGCATGTTGCCATGCAGGCGGCATTTCAGGAGTTTGTGGACAACGCAGTCTCCAAGACCGTGAACTTCTCCCATAGTGCAACGCCCAAGGATGTTGAGAATGTTTATCTGCTTGCGTACCAGCAGAATTGTAAAGGTGTGACCGTGTACCGCGACGGCTCACGCGATGAGCAGGTGCTCTCGACCGGCAAGACAGGGGCAAAGCAGGCAGAGCCTCAGCCGACAGAGACAAAGATCGTCCCCAGAAAGCGGCCTGATGCGATCATCGGCGAGACCCGCACCATGAACACCGGCTGCGGCACGATCTATGTGACCGTGAACGAGGATGAAAACGGCCATCTCTTTGAGCTCTTCACGCATATGGGCAAGGCAGGAGGCTGCGCCTCAAGCCAGGCAGAAGCGATCGGCAGACTGGTAAGCCTTGCGCTCCGTTCCAACATCGAGCCTGACGTGATCATCAAGCAGCTCAAGGGCATCACCTGCCACAACCAGACCTGGGCAAACGGCGGCAAGATCACCTCATGCTCTGATGCCATAGCAAAGGCCCTCGAAAAGTATATGGAAAAGGGGACCAAGGGCAACGGCAACGGCGGCGACAAGCACCATAGAGAGAATGTCTTTATCGGCCAGTGTCCGGAATGCGGCGGCACAGTCGAGCACGAAGGCGGCTGCGCAGTCTGCCACAGCTGCGGCTTCACCAAGTGCGCATAGGTAATCATTCGATATAGAGAATCGCGAAGGGCTGAACCTCTGTTCAGCCCTTTGTAGTTGAGTACAGAGGATAACGGGTCAACAGAGGGGAGGCGGCTTGTCACTTATTATTCGATTGACCGGACTATATCATAGGTATATCATACCAATATGAAAGCCCACCTGATTCTTTATGAAAAGGGCTTTGATGAGCTGGGCAACACTATTGAGGTTAAGATGTGGCAATTGCCTGCACCGACAGAGGACAAACCACATGGGTACAAATACTCGCTCGTCTATATCGTTGATGATATCAGGGTTATTGGATATGACAACGCTGAAGCAAAGGGAGACCACCGGCATATTTATGAAGCAACAAATGTATATCGTTATGTCAGTCTTCGTGATTTGGTAACAGATTTCTACAACGACGTGGAGAAGTTTAAAAGAGGTGAACTATGAAGGTCAAAAAGATCAAGGTCGGGATTAAGGACTTAAAGGGAATCCTGGACAATGTAGTAAGGGCCGGAGAGGCCATCGAGAGGGGAGAGAGGCTAAAGCCTGTCAGAGATCCTGAGATTAATTTCACAAGCTTTGAATCGTTCAGAAAAGCTCTGACCCCCAAGCGGCTGGAGCTGTTGCATATCGTCAAAACCCAAAAGCCTTCATCCATTAATGAACTTGCAAGGATGGCAAAGAGGGACGTGAAAAATGTTGCTGACGATGTGAAGTATCTTGTACGCATCGGCCTGGTTGAGATCAGGGAGGACAAGCGCAAGACAGCGCCCGTGATAAGTTACGATCAGATAGCGTTGGAAATAGCGGTATGACTGCTGGCCATGAATATGAAAGAATCGACCTGAAGATCGTCCACAGGGGTATGGCAAAAGATCAGCAAAGACCTTGATGCATACTGCAGGGCAGTGGTGAAGAATTTTAAGTTGTAGTGTTCAGTGGAGGGTAAGTGAAAGCGAGATTAGTAAGCAATAAAGCGGCGGCGACAAGAACCATAGAGAGAACGTCTTTATCGGCCAGTGTCCGGAATGCGGCGGCACGGTCGAACACGAAGGCGGCTGCGCGGTCTGCCATAGCTGCGGCTTTACCAAGTGCGCATAACAACGTGGATCCCATAGAGGATTTAACAAGGATAAAGCGGTATTTCAGGGAAAGGGCCGAAGTTTCGGCCCTTTATCTTTTCGGCAGCTTCAGCAGGGATAAGGTTAATGCCGAGAGCGATATCGACATCGCCGTACTGATCGACGAATCACAGCTGAAGGGAAAGAACTTTGAGTCTTTGAAAAATCGCTATTATGCAGCGTCTCCTTCCTTTTCGCTGCGGCCTGTTGATATCGTGATCCTGAACACTGCGCCTACCTTCCTTAAGTATCAGGTGCTGAAAACCGGGAAAGTCCTCTTTGACAGAAAGCGAAAGCTTAGGGTCCACTTTACTGAACGGGCGATAATCGAATACCTTGATTTCAAACCACTTCAGGACATCTGCCTCAATGGGGTTTCAAAGCGCATCAGGAGGGCAAACAATGGTTGATAGACCTCTCGTATTGAGAAAAATAGAAAAGATCGAGATATACCTTGGAGCAATAAGGGCCAGAAAAGATCCAGGGATTGCAGCATTCCAGAAAGACAGTGACCTCCAAAGTATCATACTCTTCAACCTAATCCAGGCTATTCAGGCATGCAGCGATATAGCAGCGCATATTCTGAGCGACGCCGGATGGGAAGTTCCGGGCTCTCAGGCAGCGATATTCGAGACCATGACAAAGAAAAAAGTGATCGGCCCGCAGCTGTCGAAGAAGATGATCCAGATGGCAGGGTTCAGAAATAGGATCGTGCATGAATACGAAAAGATCGACCTGAAGATCGTCCACAGGGTATGGCAAAAAAAAAGCAAAGACCTTGATTCGTTCTGCAGGGCAGTGGTTAAGAAATTTGGATTGTAGGATGCGCTTGTGAGCAATAAAGTCACAAAGATTAAGATTGGGATTAAGGACTTAAAGGGAGTCCTGGACAATGTAGTAAGGGCCGGAGTAGAAGTATTTTAGGTGATTACCATTGAACAGCTCAGAAAAGATTACGAATCCAGCCGTGTCCTGTATACGGATTTTTTAAAAGAAATTAGTAATCAGCTTAAGACAATACTTGAAAATCATGGTGTGACAAAAATAGCAGAAATTAGTCAACGGGTTAAAGGGTTTGATTCAATTGAACAAAATATCCGCAACTTAAAATTTGCGTCTACAATTCCCGAACACTTAGCGCAGGTAAAGGATTTAGCCGGAATCAGGATTGCTTTATTGTTTAAAAGGTATATCGATCCAATATGCTCCTCAATTGAAGCACATTTCGAGATTCAGAAAAAGAAATACATATTTCATGAAGATGATCAATTTGGATATAAATCTGTGCATTATGAGGTACGTTTGAAACGGGCTGCTTGTATGCCTGACATCTTTGACAAGTTTGGCAATCTAATTGCAGAAATTCAAGTTAGGACGCTATCACAACATTTATGGGCGGCTGCCTCTCACTATATGAATTACAAAGAGAGAAAAGATGTTGGCAAGGATCTTCTGCGGCCTCTCAGCAGAATGGCTGCACTCTTGGAGCTAATTGACGAGGAGTATGATCGCTTATTGAATCAGAAAGAAGAGTATCTAATAAAGGCTGATATTAGTGATTCCTTAGAGACTCTCAATGTAGATTTGCTTTCAAAGATACTTAATGAAGAATTCCCGGATTCTAAGGGTTTTGCGTTGGATGAAAATATGAGTAGCATATTGGCCGATTTATTCCTCTTTGAAGTGAAGACAGTGAAGGACTTTCGAAATCTTCTAAATAAGCAGAAGACGAAGGTTCTTGAACTTAAGGAAGTCGCCTTCAAAATAATCCGTGATGCTGAACCCGATGTAGCGCCTGACGCAATAGATTTCTCGATACAGGTCATTATAAGAAAAATGCTTGATTTTGAATTTAGCAAAGAAGATAGATGGGGATTTTTTGAGAAAGTAAGTAGGCTACCAGCCGGAACTGTGGGAAAGCTTATTTCCACTATGGAAGGCGAAGAAGGAGAAAAATAAAACAAAATATGAGGCCGAGAAGTCTCTTTTAGGAAGTGCTAGAAAGTGTCAGGTCTACACCTTGACAGGTTACGGGAATAGAACGGTTATGAAAGAAAAAGCGACGATACGGTCTGGCAGTGATGTTATTGAAATTCCGCTGGAGATGGATGACGGGCGGGAAGTTGGCTCGCTCCAGATCGATGGGGTTTCCTATCACTTCGAGCGGATCAGGAAAGAGATCTTGCTGAGCGAATATAAAGTTGATGGTGACCCTGACTATGAGCCGCAGACAGATCCAGAGGGTTACTGTTACATCCTTGCGCCGTTTTGTGAATAAGGAAAGAGACAATAAATAACCCCTCCTCACCTCCCCTTACCTCAAGTGGAGGGACAAGATGGCAAGAGAAGAACGAGACATGACCAATAACGTCATCAAGGGTAACTGAAGTGTTGGAATTGAGAACTCCTTCTAATTTCCCCCTTGAGATAAGGGGGGCTGAGGGGGTTATGTGTCTTGAGGTATTATGAAAATCTTAAGAAATGATCCGGCATTAAAGCAACGAAGACAGGAGCTGAGGGGGTTATGTCACTAAGAGCCAGCCATGCATCAAATCAAGTTTGACTTAGTTATCGGTAAGACTTAATATTAAGTATTACCGATAAGGAGGTAAGGCAATGTCATTCATAACAAAAAAAGGACAGGTTACCATTCCCAAACCGTTCAGGGAAAAACTCCACATACAGGAAGGCGACAGCCTCGACTTTGAAATGCGCGACGATGTCCTGATAATAAAGAAACGGACAAGAAAATCCATATTAAGTCTTGGCGGCATTGCACAGGGAAGAAAAGTCGGCAAAGGAGATGAAAGAGCATTCACCCGGAAAGTCATAGCCGAAAAGATTGCAAAAGAAGGCTCCAAACATGGATGATCCTGTCTTTGTCGACACCAATGCATTCCTCAGATTCTTTGTGCGGGACGTGGAGCCGTTCTATCTTAAGGCAAAGGAGCTTTTTGAAAAGGCGGACAAGGGATCTGTAAAACTCGAAACAAGCGATCTCGTGATTGCAGAAATTGTTTTGGTCCTTGAATCGTATTATGCCTTTTCAAGGGCGGAGATACAGCGAGTGATCGATACGATCCTTGAAACAAGAAACATCAAGGTTGCCAACCAGTCAAGAATTACCGAGGCAGCCCGTCACTATTCATCGGGCAAGATCGATTTTATCGATGCATACAATATCGCCTATATGAAAGCGAAAAATTACTCTAAGATTGCAACATTCGATGTAAAGCACTTTAAAAATGTCGAGGGGCTGAAACTTGTCTTGTAGTGCATGATCATATAAAGTCGACGGAGACCCTGATTATGAGCCGCAGACAGATGCAGAGGGTTATTGTTACATCCTCGCGCCGTTTTGTGAATAACAAGAAGAGACCATAACCCCTCCTCGCCTCCCCTTACCCCAAGGGGAGGAATAGGACAGGAAGAAAAGACTGAGGCATGACGAGTGATATCTTCCCCCTTGAGGTAAGGGGGACTGAGGGGGTTATGTCTCTAACAAGTGAGTAATTGGATCGGACTTGCTTATTGATTTTTTGCATTGCTCCGAGATACAGAATGTAAAAAAGGAAACAAACTCATGAAAAAAGACTATTATTTATATCTTGTAGCAATCACGTTTGGTGCGGCGATATGGTATTTCATCGCAGCGGCCTCAGGACGAAGAGAGGCCTGGGATTCCGGCCTGTATTTCACGATGGGCATGCCGGCTGTCTGCCTGATCTCTTTTGCATTAGGCTTCTTTGCGCCTGTCAGATCGTGGCGATGGGGAATCGCACCGCTCTTCGGACAGTTTATCTGGATGCTCCTTACACAGGGAGTAGGCAATCTCCTGCCCCTCGGCATCATTGTATTCGCTGTGCTTTCCGTTCCGTCGGTCCTTGCCGCTCTCTTCGGCGGGTTTCTTGGAGCCAGAAAGGCACAGCACTGAGCTGCACTATTTTTATGAAGGACAATAGATAACGCAGATGACTTCTGAGATACAACTGAACGACAAGATATACTGGATCGGGGTCAATGACCGGCAGACCGCCCTGTTCGAAGAGCTCTGGCCCATACCGCATGGCGTGGCGTACAACTCGTACATGATCCTTGACGATAAGGTGGCGATCATCGATGCAGTAAAGGACATCTCCATGGACCGGTACCTGGAGAAGATCAGGAGCCTGCTGGGTGAGAGAAAGAAGATCGACTATCTGATCGTCAACCATATCGAGCCTGACCATTCAGGCGGCATAAAAATACTGCGTGAGGCCTTTCCTGATATGGCGATCGTGGGCAACAAAAAGACCTTGGACCTGCTCACCCATTTCTACGGCATCAAAGATAATGTCAGGCAGGTGGAAGACGGCGACAGTCTCGATCTTGGAAGCTGCAGGCTGAAATTCTTTCTGACCCCCATGGTCCACTGGCCAGAGACCATGATGACCTATGAAGAGACCCGCAAGGTCCTTTTCTCCGGTGATGCCTTCGGCGGCTTCGGAAGTCTTGATGACGGCATCTTTGATGACGAGATCAAAGACCTGCAGTTTTACGAAGACGAGATGCTCAGGTATTTCACGAATGTGATCGCCAAATACAGCGTTATGGTGCAGAAGGCGATAGCAAAGATAAAGGACCTGGAGATCAGCATGGTCGCCTCGACCCACGGCCCTGTCTGGAGAACACGGCCCAGGCATGCCATAGAACTGTACGACAGTTGGTCCCGGCAGGATGCTGAAGCAGGCGTGGTGATCGTGTACGCCTCGATGTACGGCAATACAGAGAAGATGATGGAGGCGATCGGCCATGCCCTTGCCGCTGAAAAACCGGGCACCATCAAGATCCATAATGTCTCCCGTACGCACCCTTCATACATCCTCGCCGATATCTGGCGCTATAAGGCAATTGTCCTCGGAAGCCCGACCTATAACATGGGGGTCTTTCCGCTCATGGACCATCTTCTCCGCCTGATCGAAAACAAGGGATTGAAGGACCGCATTGTTGGCCTGTTCGGCTCGTATGGCTGGAGCGGAGGTGGGATCAAGGAACTGACCGATCTCGCCGGGCGGATGAAATGGCAGCTCATGGAGCCTGTTATAGAGGTGAACTGCTCCCCGACTGAAGAAGATCTGCAGAACTGCAGTCGTCTCGGCGCAAATATCGCACAAAGGTTACGTATATGAACATGCTCAATAAACTCGAAAGGAAGTTCGGCCGGTATGCGATCAGGCAGCTGATAGTCTATATCGTCGGCATCAATGCGCTGATCTATATCCTGAGGATCGGCATGCCGCAGAGCGACGCCATCAGCATGCTCGTACTCAACCCGCAGCTGATCATGCAGGGAGAGGTCTGGAGGCTTATTACCTGGGTATTCATACCGCCCTCAGCCTCTCTGCTCTGGATCTTCTTTATCCTCTATTTCTATTACATGATCGGCACAGGCCTGGAGCAGGAATGGGGAAGCTTCAGGTTCAATATCTACTATTTCACCGGTGTGGCAGCTACCGCACTTGCAGCATTCATAACCGGCCAGGGCACAACAGCTCTGTATCTGAACCTTTCGCTCTTCCTGGCCTTTGCCTATATATTTCCCGATTTCCAGGTCCTGCTCTTCTTCATCATTCCGGTAAAGATCAAATATCTGGCATGGCTGAACTGGGCCTTTATCGCATTTACGCTCCTGACCGCTCCTCTTTCAGGAAAAGTGGCGGCCCTGGTCTCTGTCTCGAATTACTTTCTCTTCTTCGGCAGCGATATCATCAATACCGTGAAGCACAGGGGTTCAGCGTACCAAAGAAGAAAAGGGTTCAGCAGTTCGCTCAATAAGCCTCTAAAAAAAGGCTTTATCCATAAATGCACGATCTGCGGCATGACCGAGAACGACGATAGCACCATGGAGTTCAGATACTGCTCGACCTGTGAAGGGGATCATGAGTATTGCATGAAGCATCTGAAGAACCATGAGCACGTTAAGAAAGCCTAAGCAGCCGGCAAGCTGACAGGCTGAAAAGATGACGTGAATGAACTATAAACATTTCATTTGGTTAGCCTATAGGTTATCAATCCACGGCTCTGCCTCTACCTGACAGACTACAGCAGATAACCCGGGCAGTTACGAAGAACTGCTTCTTAACGTATAATGTCTGCTATGCAGGATATCCTTTTTCCCTTTGGTCTGATCATCCTGGCAGGCGTAGCCTGCAGGAGGTTCAGGGTCGGCGGCATCCACGCTGACTCCCTGCGCCAGGGCATCAATGTCATGGTGCTGAACATCTTTCTCCCTGCCCTCTGCATAAAGACGCTCTATACCTCCAGCATCGATATCGAGACGATCCTGATCCCGGCCACCGCGATAATAACAACGCTCTCAACGCTGGCCATTGCGGTCGCGGTCTATACGCTGCTCGGCAGGATAATGCATCTCACGCCGCAGGAAAAGGGGATTCTTGTCATTTCGGCTGCGTTTGGAAATGTCACCTATCTCGGGCTTCCGGTACTGACCGGCCTGTATGGTCCTGGAGCTGCTAAATACGCCCTCTTCTACGACCTTCTGGCAACAACACCGGTCCTCTGGCTTGCAGGCGCGTCGCTTGCGGCCCGGTATGGTGAGAACCAGAAAATGACCATACGGGAAGCAATTAGGACGATCATCTCGCTACCGCCTATCTGGGGCATAGCCTGCGGCATTACGCTTAAGCTCGCCGGCATTCCTCTTCCTGTTTTTTTTCTAAAAGCACTCGATATGCTTGGAGGCCTTGTGGTTCCGCTGATGATCTTCAGCATCGGACTGGCGCTTACTCTCCCGAGAGTGAGTCACGCGTATGCCATCATCCCTGCAGTGGTGATCAAGATGGTTCTCTCGCCGTTCATCTCGTTCATGGCAGCACGCTCTCTCGGTCTGCAGGGGCAGGCCCTTTCTTCCACCCTGCTGGAGGGCGCCATGCCGACCATGGTACTTTCACTGCTGATCGCATCGCGGTTCAAGCTCGATGTCGCCTTGTCCGCCTTCATAATCGTGGTAACAACGGTTCTTTCCTTTTTTACCCTGCCGATTGCGGTCCATTTCACCGGTCTGCTGGTACAGTAACAGCAGGAGATCCGAGAGGCTGTCTCCATGAACTGGGCAGAAAATTTATTGATTATGCACATGGATTTCACTATAATGGAACCAGAATTCGAGCAGGAAGCAAAAATAAGGAGGATTTTTTATGAAAAAGATCACAGCTTTTATTCTGGTATTGGCTTTTCTTGTAGTATCGGTTCCGGTGTTTGCGGGTATGGAAAATGACGGTCCTATTGCCGGAGATACGATCTTTGCGCGGCCCCTTGGTATCATGTCTATTATAGGCGGTGCTGCGCTCTGGGTGGTCTCGTTTCCCTTTGCGCTCATAAGCGGCAGCGTACCCGACACCACAGAGACATTGATAACCAATCCGATAAAATATACCCTTGCAAGGCCGGTAGGCGATTTTGATTATGTGCCTTCTTCTAACCGGGTAGACGAGATTAAACAGTAACTTGGTCCATGTCCGATCAGCCTTTGCTGATCATTATTACGGATCGACCATGACAGGGTTGCAGCCTGAGGACCAACGGGCAGCAGCCCTTTTTTTTATGGCTGACCTGCATTGATCAGAGAGATCCGCCGCCATGTTCAGGATACTCCTTGCTGAAGACAATAAGGACAACCAGGCAGTCTGCCGGAGGATGCTTGAAGGGGCAGGGTACGAAATCGCCATTGCCAATAACGGCAGGGAGGCAGTAGAGGCCTTTACGAGATCGTCCTATGACCTCATTCTGATGGACCTTCAGATGCCTGAAATGGACGGCATTGAGGCAACTGCAGAGATCAGACGTCTTGACAGCGGCAGGAGAGTTCCCATTATCGCATTCACGGCGCTACCTGCAGACCCTCACCGGCGGGCATGTCTTGATCAGGGCATGAATGATTTTCTGAACAAGCCCTGTGATGAGCAGATACTCAGGGCCTGTCTGGAACATTGGCTTGAGATGAGACCGGTGATCCTCTTTGTTGACGACATGAAGGAGAGCAGGCGGCTGCTGAAACATTACCTGAAGGAAACCCCCTATGCGTTACTCTTTGCAAAGAACGGCATCGAGGCGATTGCTGCAGTCAGGAAAGATGACCGCATATCCCTGATCCTGATGGATATGGAGATGCCGGTTATGGATGGGTACACAGCCGCACGATCCATACGCTCCATGACGGGCAGCGACGAAATACCGATAATCGCCATGACAGCCCACGAGGGTCACCATGAAGTGCAGAAGTGCCTCCGGGCAGGCTGTACCGGATATCTCAGCAAGCCCGTAACACGCCAATCGATCATGAAGGCCCTGTCTGACCATCTAAGACCGGAGACCGTCTTGCATCGCAATCGGGTGCAGGAAGACTTTGAATCTGACGTGGTCGAGATCGATCCTGATATCGCTGAACTGGTGCCGGGATTTCTTAATAACCGAAAGGCAGATACTGAAAAGATCCGCAAACTGCTTGAGCAGGAGAACTTCGGAGAGATACGCGTCATCGGCCACAGCATGGCGGGCAGCGCCGGGGGATACGGCTTCCCCGAGATCGGAAAGATGGGAAAAGCCATAGAAGCAGCAGCGCTGACCTCCAGGACCGAAGACATCAGGAAGGCGAACAGCATGCTGGCGGGGTATCTGAGAACCGTTACGGTGGTGGAAAAAAAGAACTGACCGCGTCTACTAAAGCAGACTGCTCACTTTCGTCAAAAGGTCGCTTTTCGAAAAGGGTTTCACCATAAAGGCATCAGCCTTGAATTCTATGACCTCGAACTTGTATTTCTGGGTCTTATAGACACTCGACATGAGGATCACCTTCGGCTTCTTCTTCAGTCTCGGCTCTTCCTTGATCTTTTTACAGAGCTCGAATCCATGGATGCCCGGTATCAGACCGTCTATAATAGCGAGGTCCGGCTGCTGGCTGAGCGTCATTTCGAACGCTTCATCTCCCCGCCGTGACAGAAGAAGTTCATGACCGGAATCCTTCAGAAAATGCTGGATCAGCACGAGCGTATCTGCGTCATCCTCAACGATAAGTATCTTTTTTATGCTTTGTGCTGATTCTGTCATGTCCCTGCCTTTCCCCTGAATCCCTTCTGATACCGCTGTCCGGGTGCCTGACCTGCACCGCTCTATCCTGAATAATATATACCTTGGAGCGAAAAAAGCAAAACAACGATCATGATTTTTTCAGCCCGGAGGTGCAGAAATACCCGGCAGGAGTTTATACTATACCTGAAACAGGAGGCTCAGGATGACCATCAGCAGAACCATGATAATAGTCCGTCTCTGTCTGACAGCCGCACTTTGTATCTGCCTTCTCCTTGCTGCATGTGCCCCGCAGGAAGTCAAACCACAGCAGAAACCGGCGAGGGTGGCATTGGTGCTTGGAGCAGGCGCTTCACGCGGCTTCGCGCATATCGGTGTTCTCAAGATCATTGAGGCGAATAAGATCCCGGTCCATATGGTTATCGGCACCAGCGCAGGCAGCTTTGTCGGCAGTCTCTATGCATATGGATTTACGTCTTATCAACTCCAGAAGATGGCTCACACGCTGGACAAGAACGAGATCATTGACCTGACGGTCCCGGACAACGGCTTTGTAAAAGGCGAGCGGCTCGAAGAATACGTCAATGCCATGGTCAGAAACACACCGCTCGAAAAGATGCGAATCCCCTTTTATGCTGTTGCAGCCAATATTCAGAACGGACAGGAGACGGTATTTTCGCGGGGCAATACCGGCACTGCAGTAAGGGCGAGCTGTTCGATCCCCGGCATATTCAGACCGGTCAAAATAGACGGCAGGATGTATGTGGACGGCGGCGTTGTAAGCCCTGTTGCCGTTGATGCGGCGCGAAGACTGGGAGCTGACATCGTCATTGCTGTTGACATCTCGGCTGATATCGATGCGCTCCAGCCTGAAGGCACTGTCGAGACGATACTGCAGTCTATCGGGATCATGCATGCGAAGATCTCCGCCATACAGCTTGCAAAGGCAGACGTGGTCATACGGCCAAAGGTAGGCCGCATCGGCGCTGCAGACTTTGAGAAACGCCTCGATGCCGTGATCGAAGGGGAGAAAGCAGCCCTCGACATGCTGCCTCAGATCCAGGCCATCATTGCGCGGCTCAGGCAGGAGAAGAGGCTGGACTGAGAGCGGCTGCCTGAAGAACATTTTGCGATCAGAGGAAAAAACTATGGATAATAAGGAGAGGTCATGAACTATCAGGTCGGCAGGCCGGGCAGAGTAATTGTGGTTCGTTTCGAAGACAGGGACGATATTCTTTCAAATCTCGTGCATATTGCAAAAAAAGAGAATATCCGGGCAGCAGTAGTGCATCTTGTCGGCGGCATGCGTGAAGGCAGCATTGTGGTCGGGCCTGAAACTGATGAGTTCCCTCCGAAGCCTGTATGGAAGAAGCTCGGGGAAAGCCATGAGGTTGTCGGCTTCGGCACGATCTTCTGGCAGGATGACGAACCAAAGGTGCATTTCCATGGGGCATTCGGTAAAAAGGATATGGTCAAGGTCGGCTGCCTCAGGGCTGATTCAGAGACCTTCCTGGTCCTTGAGGCGGTTATTACCGAAATAGAGGGCGTGACCGCAAGGAGAGAGCTCGATCCGGTATCAGCAATGGTGCTGCTGAAACTCTGAGGTCCTGCTGCCCCAACTATTGGACTTCTTAATTGAACTGGTGATTATTTAATCCTGACCCCAACATCATCGATACCATCGGCAACAGCGGCGCTGTTCGTAGGCGTTTCCAGGATGCCATTAGGCCCTGCCGAAATTATCCAGACTGGCTGCCCGGAAACTGCAAAAGCATTTGCATTTGTCACGTAGCTGTTTCCCCAGGGATCCTTAGTCACAACTGCCATATACGATCCCTTCCAGTTCGTATAACAACCACCAACATCAGTAGATAAATGAGAATCGTATGAACTCGCAACGCCGGTATCATAGCCCATTGCAGCAAGGTCTGCAGGAAGATTGCCTGATCCCGACAGAAAAGTAACATTAGGTGCACAGCCTCCATCCATCAAAGGCCAGGCTCCGGTATCCTTCTTGAACACGAGCATCGCAGCAGATATTGACTTGACATCAGCAGAAGCCCTTGTAATTTTCGACTCATCGATCTCCTTGAATATCAATGGCACCAGGATTCCGGCGAGTATGGCGATAATCCCTGCGACAACAATTACTTCGATCAGTGTAAAACCTTTTTCATTCCCGAACTTCATAAAAGTCCTCCCTCCAAATAATTTCCTATGATACATCAGGTGATACATCAGGCTATCAACGTGATGGATCTTGAAAATTATTTCACAACCTGACAGATAATACAACAATTATTCCGCGAAATGCGACAAACGGCAACTCATTTTACAGCAGCAGATCAGGGAAAGAGGATACTCCCCCGACCAAAAAAATGCTGTTTCCCGTGTATGCGTGAGGTTAAAATCCATTCTGTCGAACAGAGACGGCTGCTTTAAATATTTTACATGGCAATGATATAAGATGATATAATTATGTAAATACTGTATTTAGTTGCCATGATCTGAACAGTGGAGGTTATTATGTCCGGTCATTACAGATATTTTTCAAATCCCGCGCGTCAAGGAACAAGATTCATGAAATCAATAAGAGTTATTTATAAATTTTTGTTAGGTCTTTTAGTCATGCTGTCCGCATCGCCCGCGATGGGCCAAGTCGTGTCGGGGTATTCCGAATACTACATACCCGGCGACGAGGACACCATTGGTGCCGTCCTCTGCGCCCAGGGGGCGACTGCCTGCCCGGCGGGTTATCACACACACACTGTTATCAGCGTGGCGGCATGGTCTGACAACACTACCATCTATTACGACCACTGGGAGAACGGTTACAACTTCGACCCCGCGAATCCAGGGGCTACGGCAGACGAGACGTACACACTCAACACCGGCGGTATAAAAATCTTTGAGAGCGCGAACATCGCTCTCCCTACTACTCCGGGCGCATGCCCTTGCACCATCTACGACGGCCGGGACCGGATCTACGTGGCCGGCGGTGCCGTCACGGTCAGCCGGGTGAGTTGGATAGAGGAGCGGGGTGTAGGTCTCCAGGGGGTAGCCTGGGAGATTTACCCTATCAAGCCCCAACTGACGACTTACATCGTCCCATTCGGGGAAACCAGCGGCTGGTACGGATTCCAGCGAGTGAACGTTCTGATCCAGGCCACGAAGGACAACACACAGGTCACTATTGATCTCAACAACGACGGCACCCCGGACGTCCTCGACCTGAACCGTAGCGGCATACTGGATGCCGGTGATGGGACGACCGTCACCCTTAACACAGGCCAGACTTTTTTGCTCGACGACGTGAGTGCCTTCGCAGCCCCAGGGACCCTGGCCGCGGGGGCCGTGATTACCGGCACCGACACGCTTCAGGTCAAATACATCACCGGCCGGACTGACGTGAACAACCAGACCCGAGGTTTCAGTGCGTTTCCACGAGGCTTCTGGACAAAGGACTACTATGCGCCTCTCAACCAGCCCGGTCTGGACGACAACGCCCAGGCAAGCGATACTGACTACTACCTGTATAACCCAAACTCCTCAACAATCACGGTCGATTGGCAGGGTCGCACCACCTCCGGGACCTTCAACATCCTTGCCAATACTGTAGTTTCTTTCCGTGCAGCAAGTGGAGGCTCCGTCCCCCTGGACTCGGGACTGTACTTCAAGGGAAGCGATATATTCTGGGGTGTAGGCTCCAACGATGCCAACGGCGGAGGCGGTACAAGAGGGTTCGCGCACGAGTGGGGGTACAGCCTCCTCCCCTCCACAATGCTGTACACTGAGCATTTCCTCGGCTGGACCCCTAATGGCTACTGGCCCGCCGACGTTCCTCCCGGGCCTCGTGCCGGGGACAATGATATGGGCGTGTTCCTCACCGTTGCCCAGGACAACACCCGGGTCTTTGTGGACTTAAACAACGACGGTACGGTGGACCAGACTTACACTCTAGACCGCCTGCAAACGCAGTACATAATAGATCCTGACGGCAACCTGTCGGGGGCACGCATCTGGGCGACCGGTGAGTTCTCCATGGCCTATGGTCAGAACTCAGACATCTCCGGGAACTCCACGCCGGCGCTGGACCTCGGCTATGTCGCGCTGCCGGCCACAGACTTCGTCTCCCTCGTGCTCAGCGTGGACAAGACTGTGAATCCTCAGGTCGTACCGACTGCAGCGGGGTCAACTGCCACGTTCACCCTCACCGCTAACTCTCAGAAATACACGGTGGATAATGTAATGATAATGGATATGCTGCCGGCTAACTGGCAATATCTTGGCCCAACATCAATTACACTCCCCGATATGACGACAGTCACAACTGCACCGACTGTGACAGCTGCTGGAGCTGCCCTGCCGGCGCCGTTCACTGGCAATTGCCCGGCAGGCGGCGGTTCATGTCTCACCTGGGACAACACGGTGCTCGGCAATATGGCCGAAAATCAGCAGGTCACTATTTCCTTCACTGCTCAGACAACAGCAGTCCTTGCCGCAGGAACCCTCAGCCAGAACCGTGTGAAGGCCATCGGCACGAGGACCTTCGGAACACCGAGCCAGACCCAGACCTTCACAACAACTGACTTTGCTTATGTTGCCTCAGGGGGACCGACGATCACTAAGGCATCGGGGGCAGCTGACCCGGTATCTCCGGGTGACACGATCCCTTATACCGTTACTGTAACCAATCCTGCATCTGCAACAGCCAACCTGACAGGTGTCTCTATTTACGATCCCCTGCCGGCAGGGGTAAGCTATGTTCCTGCCAGCGGATCAGTAACCTGTGATATTCTACGGAACGTGGCCGACGTGTTCAACCCTGCACTCTACAATAACACGGGGCCTGGTTCAGTAAGTTGGGCCGCCAATCCGTGGGCAGAGACAGACCCTGGTCCCGGCGCAGCCGGGGCAGGAGCCGGATTCGTATGGATCACGGCCGGCCAATTGCAGTTTCGATATCTGCTCTCCAATGTGCTCGATCAGTTCAACACCAACGGCAGCTATGCAGGAAATAATGGATCGAATAATTGGAGCAACAACTGGACGGAAGTCAATGATGACGGCTCAGCCGCGATCACGGGCAACCAGCATATGTACGTCAGCGGAAACCGTCTTGTATTTGATCGCAATCCCTCTGCAGCTAATCCGTTCATGATCAGCAGGACAGCCAATATCACGGGAGCTACAAGTGTTACGATCAGTTTCGTGCCTACTAACCGTACGGCAGGAGCCGGCGAGGCTGTGACTGCCGAATACAGTTTAAACGGGGGAGTTGGCTGGACGACGCTCGGCACCTTTGACGGGGGGGCGTCCGGTTCGTGGAGCGGGGTCACACAGGCCTTCGGTCCTATAGCCCCTGGCGGCGCAGCCTCGATCATCCTTCGATTTAGATCGAGTGCTGTTGCGTGGAATTCCAATAACGACGAAATATATTTCGACAATGTGGACATAAGCTTCAACGTCCCTGCCAATGCAGTTGGTTCACAGATCAAGCGCACTGCCAATCTCACCGGTGCCACGAACGCCACTCTGAATTTCGACTACAATTCAACAGGTCTTGCCGCAGGTGATACGCTGGTGATCGAGGCCGGCAACGCAGTAGCCGGGCCATTTACGGTCCTGGCGACTTTCACAGGCGGTGTTCCTAATGTTGCGCCACCCTACAGTCTGAATTCGTATATCTCCGGCTTTACCACCATACAGTTCCGTGTTACAGGCGGATTCAATGCCGTTGGTAAGACTTTCAATGTCGACAACGTGGATATCAGATATATTGTGCCGCCGGCCAGTACATTCGCATCCGGCAATCCGCCTGATTTCCTGGCAAGCAGCGCAGGCTGTGTTATCGCTCCGGGCAGCTCACTCACCCTTACGTTTAGCGCCACCGTGGACGACCCTTTCCCTTCGGGTCAGACCATTATTACCAACACCGCATCGACAAGCTCCGTGCAGATCCCGATGGCGGTATCTGCCTCGGCAACAAACACCGTGCTTGTACCGAGCTCCCTCAGCGCCAGCACCGGCGGCAGGATCTGGCTTGACGCTGATGCTGATGGAACGCAGGACATAGGCGAACCGGGCATACCGAACACCGAGGTTACGCTCAAGGACCAGTTCGGAACGCCGATCGCAACAACTCTCACCGATGGCAATGGCCGCTACCTCTTCACCGGCGTTACACCCGGGACCGGGTATTATGTCGAGGTGACTGACGGCCTCCCTGCAGGGCTGACGCAGACATACCCTTACACCTCAACACCCGGGGATCTGACGAACAATCGGACCACGACCTTCACGTTAGTCGACGGGCAGGTCTACACCTCAGGGAATATTGGTTATCGCGCAGCAGCCGGAACAGCGAGCTTCGGAGACCAGGTCTGGGTAGATGCCGATTCTGACGGGATTCGCGATGCCGGCGAAGTTGGCATGGGCGGGGTCACAGTCCAACTTTACCTTGATAATAACGGCGACGGCGTCATCGATGGCGGCGACACTCTTGCCGGGACACAGACGACTGCACCGGATGGGACCTACCTCTTCACAGGCGCCACTGCCACAGGGGCTGAGGACTACCTCGTCTCGGTCACGACCCCTGCAGGCTATCTTGCGACAGGGGCTACGCAATTCCGCTATATCGATGTCACAGCCGGGAGCACCCTGCTTTTTGCTGATTTTGGCTTCGTGGACGACACGGTCACCACCTACACCATCAAGGACCGCGTATGGACAGACACTGATGGTGATGGAGTATTTGACGCGGGAGAAAGCGGACTTGCCGGGGTAACAATAGAACTGCTGGATGCAAGCCTCAATGTCATCGGCACGACAATTTCTTCTGCTGACGGCACATTTATCTTCAGCGGCGTGACAGGTGGCGGTGCGGATTATACGGTACGCATCAACGACACGGGTGGTGTCCTTCTGGACTACTACGGTACAACCTCCTATTCTCTGGCCCTGCAGCGCGCCGAGAGCAACCTCAGCGCCAATGTGGACCACACCTCAGCGTCGCCCTTTGGCAGTTACGGGTTCCGCCCGTTGCGCAGCATCGGTGACACGGTATTTAACGACCTCAACGGCAATGGAGTCCAGGATTCAGGAGAACCGGGTATCGCAGGGGTCATCGTCAGCCTCTACAGTAACAATGCCCCTCTCGGCACCTTTGACGGCAGCGATACCCTCATCAGCACCGTAACCACCGATGCGTCAGGCCAGTATCTCTTCTCGGGGCTTGCCGATGGGGAGTATATCGTCAGCGTGTCTGTCACTGCAGGCTACAGCTTTATCCCCAACGGTGTCGTTAACCCTGACATGGACGGCAACGCGGCAAACGGTATCCAAAACAGGGCTGCGATCGCGGGCGGCGTCAACGACCTGGGTAAAGACTTTGGCTTCCAGGCCACGACTCCACGCACAGTCTCCGGCACAGTATGGGAAGACCTTGATGCTGACGGGGTGATAGACGGTGGAGAAAGCGGACTGGCTGGAGTTACGCTCGACATCCTTTCGGGCAGCACTGTTGTGGGTACGGTAACTACCAATGCTTCGGGTGTCTACACATTACCGGGACTCGCCTCTGGCATCTATACGGTACGTATCACTGACACCTCAGGCGTACTTATTGACTACGAGCCGACCTTCGAATACGGCGTTGGTACCGGAGGCCCCTTTGACAATCAGGCCCCGGTGGACCTGACCGGCGGCAGCATCGCAACTGTGCACTTTGGTTTCAAAAAACCAACACCCACGCTTGTGACCCTTTCTGACTTCAGCGCGTATAAGGACAAAGGCAGGCTCGTTGTGCAGTGGACCACATCCTCCGAAACAGACACCGCAGGATTTTACCTTTTCCGGTTCGATGGCAAATCCGGCAGTTACCGCCAGATCAACAGCGGCCTTCTGCCTGCGCTGATCACCTCACAGCAGGGAGGCACATACAGCCTCATCGACAATGGCGCCTCTTTGACCGGCAGCAATACCTATCTGCTGATGGAGATAGAAGGCAAAGGCGGCAAGAACACCTACGGGCCGTTCACGGTTATGGCAGGGGCAGGCAATGCACTGGAAAGCCAATACAGCTCTGCGCCGAAGGCAGCCGGGGCACTGACCGGCATAACTCCGGGTTCAGCAGGCATTCAGGCAAGAAGCATCACGAAGTACGTTGACCGTGAAGGGACCCTTGTCATTGCGGCCGGCAGCGCATCTTCCCCGGGCATTGGCAGCCTCGTTACCAATGAGGTATCAGACTTTACGAGGGTGGCAAAAGCCATCCCCGGGACCAAACAGGCAGCACTGGATAGCAGGGCAGAAGCCAGGGCAGCCTTCGGCCTTCTGCAGAAGCAGAAGACCGGCAATAAAGTGAAGATCACTGTCAGCAAAGACGGACTTTACTATATGGACTCTGCAGAGATCTCCTCGCTGCTTGGGCTGACAGATGCCTGGGTAAGGCAGCTGATCAGATCCGGCAAGCTCGCATTAACCAATCAGGGCAACAATGTTGCTTACGTCCCTGCCGAAGACATGACCGGTCTGTTCTTCTACGGCCGGGGCATAGACAGCATATACACAAAAGAAAATGTCTACTGGCTATACAGCGGCAACGGGCTGCAGATGGCAAGCCTGGAAGGTTCAGGGCCCGCTCCGGCGGGATACAGCAGCTATAGAGAAACAATCCATGCCGAGGAAGACAAGACCGTAGCCCCGGTGCTTGCCACAGGCCCGGAGTCTGACTACTGGTTCTGGGATTATGTGATAGCCGGCAATCCTTCACTGGGCAGGAAACCCTTTGACCTGCAGGCCTTTGGTGTTGCTGACAGCTTATCTGCCGCTGCTCTGACGGCAACACTGCATGGCGTTACCGCTACCGGCGTAATCAATGAGCATCATGTAAGCATCAGCCTCAACGGTACGGTTATTGGAGAAGACCGCTGGAAAGGTATGGAGAAGCATATCGTCAACCTCAGTTTCAGCCAGTCATTGCTCCTTGAGGGAACAAATATCATAGAGGTCAAAGGCCTGCTTGATACCGGCATTCCTTACAGCGTATTCTTTGTGGATTCCTTTGACCTTACCTACCAGCGGTCATTGGCAGCCCATAATGATTCACTTGCCTTCACCGCAGCGGGCAGCCAGCCTCTGACCGTGCATGGCTTTACCAAACCCGATCTGTTCATCTTTGATATAACCGACCCTGACAGGCCGGTCTTGAACAGGGCCGCAACCATTGACGGCTCAGGCGGCAATTACAGCATAAGTTTCAGACCGTCGCCCGGCTCCCGCTATCTTGCTATAGCATCTGATGCGGCAGCTGCCCCTGTTGATGCGGTGGCATCCAACCCCTCATCACTTTCCTCCATGGAGAACATGGCTGACTACCTCATCATAACCACAAAAGAACTTGTTACCGCTGCGCAGGAACTTGCCGATTATCGGCAGGGACAGGGCCTTACGAGCATGATTGCAGATATCGAAAACATCATGGATGAGTTTAACCACGGCATATCAAACCCTCATGCAATCCGGACTTTTCTGGCTTATGCTTTTACCAACTGGAGGAAGGCACCGAAATATGTTCTGCTTGCAGGGGACGGGACCTATGATTACAAAGATAACATGGGCATGGGAGACAACCTTCTGCCGACCCTGATGGCCGAGACGCCGCAGGTCATCTCGCCTTCCGACAACCTGTATGCAGACATGGACAATGATCATGTCCCTGATATTGCCATAGGCAGGCTTCCGGTGCTGACTGCTGAAGAACTGCGCAGTGTGATCGCCAAGATCATTGCCTATGAGAGCACTGCCGGCAGCAGGATCGTGATGCTTGCGGACAATCCGGATGCCGGGGGCAAGTTCCCCTCTGACAGCGATGACGTTGCAGCGCTTGTTCCGGCAGGCTACTCGGTTTCCAGGATCTATCTTTCGGGGAATACCCTGGAGCAGGCCCGGCAGCTTCTTTTCAATGAAATACAGACCGGGGCCGTCCTGGTGAACTACACAGGCCATGCAGGTGTGGATCGTTTGGCCGGCGAGGGGCTGCTGCAGATGAGCGACGTGGCTTCCCTGCAAAATACCGTAAAGCCTTTTGTGCTGGCAGCCATGACCTGCAGCGTGGGAAACTTTGCCCTGCCGGGATATGATTCCCTCAGCGAGGCCCTGGTGACAAAAGACCGGGGAGGCGCTGTGGCTGTCTGGGCACCTTCCGGACTGTCGTATAACTATCTGTCAAAGGTGCTGGATGAGCAGTTCTTCCGGGGCGGACTCCAAAACAGACAGTTCTTCCGGAGCGGACTTCAAAACGAGAGGGTTGCCTTAGGCAATGTAATACTCAAGGCATTCAGAAATTACCAGGCTGCGGGCAGACCTGCCTATATCATGGATATCTTCAACCTGCAGGGCGATCCGGCGCTGCGGTTGTGGTAGCATGTCAGAAAAAATGAAGGATCAGGAAGCTCCCTTGAGGGAAAAGGTCTTCATGAAAAATGAAGATATTGTCACCCGGAAGATCGCCGGGGAGCTCTTCATTGTGCCTGTCAGGGGAAGGCTGGCTGATATGCAGAGGATCTTCACCCTCAATCCGGTTGCTGAATACATCTGGGATTCTCTTGACGGCCGGGCAAGCATTGAAGATATCCGCAGAGGCGTCTTATCCGCGTATGAAGTCCCGGAAGATCAGGCAAATACTGATATCGCGGATTTTATCAGAGAGCTTTTGGATGCGGATCTGATCAGGGAGTGAACAGAACCATGGAATGTTTGGAAACGACATACCCTGATAATATGCAGTATCTCCGGGAATTCAATGCAAGGTCAGCCAGACTTCGTGTGCCGCTTTCCGGCAGTCTTGATCTTACACACCGCTGCAATCTCAGATGCCTGCACTGTTATACCGGCGATCATGCCGGCGATATGTCCGTTACGGAGATGGATACCGGGAGAATAGTATCACTTCTCGATGAACTCAGTGATGCCGGCTGTCTCTATCTCCTGTTGACAGGAGGCGAACCCCTGCTGAGAAAGGATTTCCCTGAAATTTATCGTTATGCAAAAGAGAAAGGTTTCGTCATAACCGTATTTACAAACGGCACGCTGATATCAGACGAAATCGTACAACTTTTCGAGAAAATGCCGCCTCACATCGTTGAGATAAGCCTGTATGGAGCTACTGGGCCGACGTATGAAAGCATCACCGGCGTAACGGGTTCGTACCAAAAATGCCTTTTGGGCATCAATAACTTGTTGGATCAAAAGATAAATGTCAGACTGAAAACCATTCTTATGACCCTTAACAGCCACGAATTCTCTGATATAGAACGCATGGCAAAGGACTTCGGGGTGAAATTCCGTTTTGATGCAGGGATATTCCCTCGTTTAAATGGAGACCAATCTCCTGTCAGTTTCAGAGTTGCACCAGCTGAGTCAGTGGACAAGGAATTTTCAGCCATCGAACGTATCGCCGAGTGGGAAAAGTTTCTTGACAATCATTGGCATGGATCTTTCTCTGATGACCTCTATCAATGCGGGGCCGGAATTACAAGCTTCTATATAGACCCCTTCGGAAATCTGCGTCCCTGTCTCATGACGACCACCCTTTCCTATGACCTTCTAAAAGGAAGCTTCTTTACCGGTTGGAACGAAATATCATCGCGTATCAGAGAGAAAAAAGCAGGTCGTGAGTTCGCCTGTAATACGTGTGACAAAAAACTGCATTGCGGTTATTGTCCTGCTTTTTTCGAACTTGAAAACAGGGATGAACAGGTGCGTTCCGAATACCTTTGCGCCATGGGGATCAGTCGGCACGAAAAGTTGCAAAATATCTACTCAAAAGGAGCTCAGCATGAAAAATAGCGACCATGAAATGACAAGCAAACAGGCATATGAAAAACCAAAGCTCAGGGTTATCGAGCTGGTCGCCGAAGAAGTGATGGGCGTCGGATGCAAAACTGCTGCGAGTCCCGCGCTTGGTGCATCCTTCTGTGCCTCTGGCGCGTGTTCACTCCCGGGATCATAACCAGAATTGGGAATCCCTTGAACTCTATTTTTTTTCATCTCTTTCTGCCTTTTCACCAGCGCATAGAATTTCTTGTTTCCTCTGCGCACTCCTGATGGAAAACGTCATGCATATGGAAGTCGCCGGCATTAATTTTGCCGTCAGCTGTCATTACCCGCTCTCCGTCGACAGGCTTCAGGATACTTACCACCCGTTCATAAACAATGCCGTTTCTCCAGCGGCAGATATACACGTCAATGTCCGGATCGAGACCGGCGACATGCCTGACACCGGACAGATGACAAAGGTCTTTGATACCGGCCAGTCCTGGTCTATGTTCAGACAGGGTACTGATTATTTCCTGTCGCTCAATTTCCCCTCGGCAGGCGGCCGGGGCATCTGGCTTGCAGCGTTCGACATGTATTGCGATACCATAACAATCTATTGCAGTGACCTGCTCATCAACAAAGGTGAAGGTGAAGGGCAGACAACCTGTTTTACGCCGCTGACCTATCCCCTTGACCAACTCCTATTGATGTACATACTGGCAGCGAAAGGTGGTGCATTGCTTCATGCCGCCGGAGCTGACATGAACAGCAGGGGATACGTCTTCCCCGGCAGATCCGGCGCCGGCAAAAGCACCCTGTCACGTCTCTTTCTCCCCATAGAGACAGCACAGGTGCTCAGCGATGATCGCATTATAATCAGAAAAATAGACGGCATATTCATGGCGTGCGGAACACCCTGGGCAGGGGATGCCGGGATAGCCGAGAATAAACGTGTCACGCTTGACCGCATATTCTTTATTCGTCATGCCGGAACAAACAGGGTAAAGGAGCTTACACCAGCAGAGGCGGTTAAAAGGCTTATGCCGGTGACCTCTGTTCCATGGTATGACAGGCAGGCAATGCAGAGCATACTTACATTCTGTGAGGACCTGGTTCTGAATATACCTGCATATGAACTATATTTCAGGCCTGATGCTGAAATGGTCACATTTCTTGAAGATTTCATCACCCGGGGCAGGATATGATCAGCCCGGAGGCCGGCGGCTGTTGACCGCAGCATAGATGATGCCTTACGATAAGCATATGCAGAAGGGGTCAGTGCTTTATTTCAGGGAAATGGCCGGAGCAGTTCTCAGAGAAGGCGCACAGCTCTCATTTCGGGCAGGCGGCAGGTCCATGTCACCCTTTATCCGTGACAATGAAACCGTCATAGTTGAGCCGCCATCCAGCAGTCTGCGCATCGGTGATGTAATCCTTTTTGGGTCCTCAGAACAGCATCTGACGCTCCACCGCATAGTCAGAAAAACAGCTGACGGTTATGTAACAAGAGGTGATTCTACCTGCCATGAAGACGGGACGGTTCATCATAATGCGGTTCTCGGCAGAGCTGTCCTTGTTGTCGGCGGCCTGAGCTTCCACCTCAGATTTCCGCTCAGCGCGCTCGTGGCCCTTGCACTCCGCATGAGAAAACGGCCCGCGCTTTTTGGCATACTCAGAGTACCCGGCCGTTTTCTTCTCCGCAGCCTGCAACAACCGGGCAGAGGCCGCGCACGTACCAGCTCGCAGAGATTGACATAGTATATGATCCCTGTGATAATAACTATATGAACTTCCCGAAGATACTGACAATAGCTCTGTCCGTCGTCTTGCTGTTTGCAAGTCAGACATTGGGGCAGCCGCGCACCGCAGAGGAGGCTTGCGATTCCCTGAAGGCTGCTGTCAGGAGCGGCGCAGAACCGCGCTCTGCGCTCAGGGACATACTGAGGACAAAGCAGGAATTCTGCCCGATCATACGCTGCGCTCTTGAGATCGGCATACCGCTTAAGGCAGTACATCTGGCAGCAAGAGACGCAGCCCTGCAGGACGACGTGGTAACCCGCTGCTCGACTTCAGCCTGCAGTCAGACCTTCAGACTCTTCGAAACAGATGAGGTCTGCAAACAGATAAAACGGGAGGTCGCAAGCGGAAAAGATGCTGCTGCGGTGACCCTCGAAAAACTTCGTCAGGGATATCAGGCCTGCATTGTGCTCAAGTGTACAGTGGCTGCAGGCGCCGATCTTGACGGCGTGATCAAGGCTGCGCGTGACGCAAAGGTATCCGATGATATCATTTCACGCTGCTGCATGGACGGCTGCGCAGACCCTTACCGCGTTGCCAGACTCCTGCGTGAACCTGACAGGGTCATCCCCATTGAACCGACAAGGCCGGGAGGCACAAAATCCGGATACCTCAGCCCATCAGGCTTTTAATTTGTCAGCTTTGCTGCCCCAACGTTTTTCTTTAAGCTGCTTTTTTTAGCTCTCACTATCAGCTTTTCGGCGCCCTGCCTCACCAATATTAATATTTTTTTGCGATATTTTTATGCAATAATATAACAATATGGTTTATGTTAAGAAAAAGATGTTCTCGGGAAAAAGATGGTCCGGTCCTGCTTTCCCCCTACGCAGAGCATGTCAGGAGATCTTTCTTGTATTAGCTCTTTTTTTGCCGATCTGTAATGCGTGGGCTGCATCCGGACCGGGCAATCAGAACGAGATCCCGGCTGTGCAAGCTGTCACTCCATCAGATCTGCAGCCCGAAAAAGCTGCCGCAGCACCGGCTCAGAAGTTGGAAATGGGGCGCTTCAGCAGTATGGAAACTGCAAAGGCCTTTCTCCTGAATCTCACGGAAAGCGGGTACATCGGCGGCATCGAACAACAGAAAGACAGCAGCGGACAGATCGAGTATCAGGTGCATGTTCTGCTTTCCTCCGTGCCTGAGGCAGGCGCAGGCTCTGAAAGTCTGACCTGGTCTCTTCTCGGGACAAAGGGAAAGAACATACACGGTGCAGTGACCCTCACCGGTATCTTCACAGACAATGCCTTTAATACAAAGGAAAACCGCAAGAGCGACTTTTCCCTGTTCCTCACGCCGGAGGTCTGGCTGAATCTTCCGCGCACAGACAAGGGCATTTCCTACGAAAGTGTTTCTCCCCGCTCGGCAGGCGGGCATCTCGTTGATACGCTTCTGGGCGAGCGGCTCTTCGGATATCAGGCTTCACTCTATTATCGGGCTGATCTGCCGCTGATAACAGCAAAGACCTCACCTTACGGCAATGCTGCAACGCACAAGCTTGCAGCCGGACTTGCCCTGATCGGCAACAGATTTTCTCTCATCCTGTCAGACCAGTTCGAGAAGTCCTATCAGGAGCGGGAAGCAGGCCAGCTCATCCGTGCTGATGCCGAAAATCGCTATGATGCAAACCGCTTAAGCGCAAGCGCAGCCTATGATACCAGAAACCGCCTGATCTTCAGCCTCGACTATACAAACTTCACCACTCAGTATAGCGGCGAAAGCTCGGCGCTCCTTGACCGACACGACTATGGGCTTACTCCGGCTGTTCGGTACAGGATCACTCCCAGGATCAACCTGTTGGCCGAATATACCTTCTACTCCATTTCCTACGACGGCAACAGCTTGTTGGACAGCAGGGAGCAATATCTTCTGGGAGGTCTCGAATGGAGGCTCACGGAAAAGTCTTTCGGCCGCCTCAAGGCAGGTTATGAGATGAAAGACTTCGAACACGGAAGCAGGTACAAAGGCTACAGCTTTGAGCTTCAGCTGGAACACAGACTGACACCGAAAACACAGGTTGCCCTGGCCGCATACCGCAAGACGAACGAGACACGGGTCATAGGGACTGCCTTTGCGATATCAACGGGTGCCCGCCTTGCTCTCAGTCATATGATAACCGCCAGGATCACTGCAGCGGCCAAGCTTTTTTATCTGAACGACCGGCACAGGGGAACTTCTCCGGCACTGCTTTCGGAAACTGCAGTAAAGGACAACATTTATCAGGCCGGCATTGAAGTCCAGTATGCCTTCCGCAGATGGCTCAGGGCACGCGCGGAATACCTCTTCACCGTAAAAGATTCAACAGACCCTGCCTTTGACTATCGTTCCAATACCCTGCTTTTAGGCCTCACCGGCTCGTTCTGACGGCAGCCTGTCCTGTTCTTGCATTGGCCAACAGTAGGTGCTCCAGGCACCGACAGCAGGTGCTTTAGGCATCGAAAATGGTCTATAATTGTACTGTAATGAAAAGAATAATCTATATCTTTCTTGCCATGCTCTTCCTGACGTTTCCTGGAGCAGCAGCATACGCAGAACAGGATTACATGATCGGACCTGATGATGTGGTCAAGGTGACGGTTTACAACCACCCTGACCTGACTGCTACAGACCGCGTAAGCGGCGAAGGCGTGATCATGCTGCCGCTCATAGGCGACGTGAAACTCGCAGGTCTCTCGGTTGAACAGGCAGCAAAGAAGATCAGTCGGCTCCTGAGCGACGGCTTTATCATGGACCCGAAGGTCTCGGTCTTTGTTATTGAGTTCCGGAGCCGCAAAATAATGATCATGGGGCAGGTCTTCCGCCCCGGCGTATTCACGCTCAGCGGCAGCACCACGTTTCTTGAACTGCTGACGCTCGCAGGAGGCCTGACCAAGGAGGCCGGCGACAAGGCCACGATCAAGCGCAAGACGCTCGATGCGGACAGGGAAAGGGAAGGTCTCATCACTATAGACCTCAGAAGACTGATCGATCAGGGTGATGCGTCGCTCGATGTCATGCTCATGGACAATGACAGCATATACATTGCAAAGGCAGGTGTCTTCTACATCACCGGCGAGATACGAAAACCTGACGCGTACAAACATGAGGAAGGTCTTACGGTGATCAAGGCAGCGACCATGGCCGGCGGCTTCTCGGACAAGGCAGCTCCCGGAAGGATCAAGATCATCCGAAAAGTGGACAAAAAAGAGAAGGTGATCGAGCGTGCCGGCATGGACGAGCTGATCCTTCCTGACGACATTATCATCATACCGGAGAGTTTTTTCTGATGTTCGAAGATAAAGAGATCCACCTGCGCGATTACCTGCATGTTGTCTTAAAACACCGGCATAAGGCCCTGCAGTTCTTCGGCATCGTCTTTGCGCTGACACTGCTCGTCACGTTCTCGGCCACGCCGGTCTATGTTGCAACCACAAAGGTCCTGATCGAAAAGAGCGAGCCTGCAAATCTTTCGCTCAATCCCTATGCCATGATGTATGATCCTGATTTCAGCGAGACCCAATTCCAGCTCATCAAGAGCTTTTCCGTTGCCCAGCGCGTTGTCAGGATGCTCGGACTCAACATGCGTCCTGATCCGGCAGAGGACAACAGCACAAATATCGCGAGTGGAACATTCCGCTGGTTCCGCGATCTTATCTCGACAGTCCTCCATGTCGGAGGAGCAAGGCCGGTCCCTGCAACCTCTGACCCTGCTCCGTCAGAAACGCAGGCAGAAGACCCTCTCAGGCTCTATCAGCAGGCCAAGATAATCAGCGGGGCCATCACGGTCACGCCGGTAAAGAACAGCAAGATCGTCAATATCAGCTTTGCATCTGCAGATCCGAAAAAGGCTGCGCTCATTGTCAATACCGTTGCCAAGGCCTATACCGACGAGGTTCTTGACATAAAGATGGGGTCTTCACAGTATGCCCTTAAATGGCTGACCGAGAAGGCTGATGAAGAGCGGGAGCGTCTCAACAAGACAGAGAAGGCACTCCAGGAATATATGCGCGACAAGGATATCGCAACGCTTGAAAATAAGGTCACCATGGTGCCTGAACGCATGTCCGAGATCGCGATCAAACTCGCACAGTCCGAGACAAAGAGGAAAGAGCTGGAAACACTCTACAACGCCGTGAAGGTCTTCGCCGCGAACCCTGATGGCGCTGACGAGATCCCTGCCATTGCTGCTGATCCTGTCATGCAGTCCCTGAGGTCTCAGATCCTGAAGGCAGAACAGGCTGTCGCTGAACTTTCACAGAAATACGGTAAGCGGCATCCTGCCATGGTCACGGCGACGAACGATCTTGCGGTGCTCATGGACAAGAAACGGGAACAGGTCAGGCGCGTGGTCGCAACGATCAGGAACGAATACGAAATCGCCAGGTCAGGTGAGGAGAACCTGCGCAGACTGGCAGGGCAGGCAAAGGCTGAAACCCTGAGCCTCGGCGAAAAATTCGTCCAGTACGGCGTACTGAAGCGTGAGACCGAAACGAGCAGGGAACTCTTCGGAGCGATCGTAAAGAGGATCAAGGAGCAGGGCATAACGCAGGACATCAAGACCGTCACGGTCTGGGTGATCGAAAAGGCAGAGGTCCCTTCAAGCCCTGCGAAGCCGAACAAGTTCAGGAACATCCTCCTGGGTCTGGTCATCGGTCTGATGGGCGGTGTCGGACTGGCCTTTTTCATCGAGTATCTCGACAATACGGTAAAATCAGCTGAAGATGTCGAGCAGAGGTTCGATGTTCCGGTACTGGGCACCATAGAACTTCTCGACGAGCAGAAGGGCCCGGCCGAGGATATTGTTCTGCGTGATCCTCATGCGAACATCTCCGAGAACTATCGGGCGATCAGGACCAGCATCATGCTCTCGACCGCAGACAAACCGCCGAAACATATCCTGGTTACGAGCATTGCCCCGCAGGAAGGCAAGACCACCACAGCGGTGAATCTCGCGGCAATACTGGCGCAGTCCGGTCATAACGTGCTGCTTGTGGATGCAGACCTGCGCAGACCGCGGCTCCGTCGGATCTTCAGGATCGAGAGCGATTCCGGCTTAAGCACTTATCTTGCCGGCACTTCTGCAATAGAGTTCATCGCCCCGGAAGGGGTTGAACACCTGCAGGTAGTACCTTCAGGCCCTGTGCCGCCGAACCCCTCTGAGCTGATCGGGTCGAAGCACCTGCAGGAACTTGTTGTTTCATTGGAAGAAAAATTCGATTTTGTGGTCTGGGACTCGCCGCCGCTCTTTGCTGCTGCAGAGAGTCTTGTGCTGAGCAGTATGCTGAGCGGAACGATCATTGTGACGCGCGCAGGCAAGACCACATACAAAGACCTTGAGCGCGGGATCAAATCTGTCCGTGATATAGAAGCACGTATCCTGGGCATTGTTATTAACGGTCTGGACATCAAGGATAACATGCGGTATAACTACCGGTATTATGGATACTACGGAGCGCAGGAACGTGAATCGGCCGGGAAGCTCCCGCATGAGCCCTGATACCCTTGTCTCCCCTGCCGTAAGCACGAAAAAGTCCTGCTCCATGCTGCCAGCCCCGGCGTGAAAGCTGTCACCGAAACCACTGTCTTTCGCATCTTCCTCGGCACGCTGATATTCTGCCCTCTTGCGTTCGGCACGGTCGAGACCTGGTCTCTTCTGATCATGGAAGCAGGGGTCTTCTCAGCCCTGGCACTGTATTTCATCAGGGAACAGAGGCATCGCGCCATTCTGAAGGTGCCTGGCGTTATGCCACTTGCAGCACTGCTCTGCTATATGCTTTTCCAGGCTGTTCCTCTGCCGCCTGCTGTAATAGAGAAGATATCCCCTGCGACGTTTGAGCTCTATCAACAGTCCGTCTGGATCGTTGAGCCAGGAACATGGGCAACGCTCTCCGTGTACCCGAAGGGGACTGTTTCCGAGTTCCTGAGGTTCGCTTCCTATGCGGGCGTCTATCTCCTGACAACGCAGTTCCTGTCTGACAATGGCCGGCTCAGAAGAACCGTTGATCTGCTTACGGCTTTCGCCGGAGCACTGGCATTCTTTTCGATCATTCAGCATCTGGTGTCCAACGGGAAGATCTACTGGGTCAGAGAACTTACCCAGGGCGGTACGCCCTTCGGTCCGTACGTCAACCGGAACCACTTTGCCGGGCTGATGGGTATGCTCTTCCCCATCGTAATGGTAAGTTTTCTCCTTTCACGTCCTTCCTCCCGTGAGGGATCGCTCCGCAAAAAGGTCTCTGACCTCATAGACAGATCTCTCAGGAATGTCCATCTTGTTCATGGCCTCGGTGCAATTGTCGTTGCGCTCTCGATATTCCTGAGCCTCTCCCGCGGCGGCATTCTGAGCCTCTGCGTCTCTCTGTCTCTCCTGGCCTTTCTTCTGAGCAGACGGATCAGCTCCCGAAAGGGACGGCTGCTTCTCATGGCAACGGTCATGGTGATCCTGTACGCGGTCGGATGGTTCGGCTGGACGCCCGTATTCGAGCGTTTCAGGGGGATCAGGACCCCTCAGGGGGAGATCTCCGAACTGCGTCTTGATATATGGAAGGACAGCCTTGGCATTGTGCGTGACTTCCCCCTGACCGGAACAGGTGCCGGTTCTTTTATGCAGGTGTACCCTGCGTACCGGACGATACGCGGCGAGGGGATCGCTGATCATGCGCATAACGATCATCTTGAACTTCTGACTGACAACGGCCTCATCGGTGCGGGCCTCTTCGCATGGTTCATTGCCGCAGTGCTGATCAGGTCATACAAGGCCTTTCTGAAAAGAACGGACAGATACGCGCGTCACCTTTTCGTTGGTGCTCTTGCAGGCATGACCGCATTCCTTCTGCACGGCATCACAGACTTCAATCTGTTTATCGGCGCCAACGGCCTCTATCTGTTTCTGCTGTCAGGCCTTCTGGTAAACGCAGCCCACCTGCCGGCTGCCGGCGAAGGATCTCTGCCAACGGCTGCGGCCGGACGTTCCGCGCGCAGGGCCATTGCCTGGGGCTCCGGAGGACTGCTGCTTCTGAGCGTTCTGTTCAATATGGGACAGATGCTCGGTATGATACTGCAGACCGAGGCCGCGGCCATATCTCTCAGCAGAGCGTCTGCGGACACTATTTCGTATTATCGCGACACCCTTGTCAGGGCGTCTTTTCTTGACCCCCTTGAGCCTTCTCATCACTATCTGACCGGTCGTGCAGCTGCAGAACGTTCAGACGGGCTCTCCGCGCGCCGCAGTTGTCTCAGCGCGGTACGCCTTTCGCCCTCGAATGCAGGATATCTGCAGGCGCTGGGATCAGCATTAGATAAAACCGGTGATACTGCGTCAGCCGGCAAGCTCTTTGCCGCAGGCGTTGCCCGTGCGCGAACCAATTCGGCTGTGATAAGGCAATACGGCAGTTTTCTTCTGAGTACGGGGAAAAAAGAGGACGCCCTTGTTCAGTTCAGAACCGCACTTTCCCTTGAGCCGCAAAAGATACGGGACTATACAGCATCCCTTGTGCTTGAAGGTCTGTCCGATACGGAAATTCTGGGCATCCTGCCGGAAACTGCAGAGGCCTATATCTCATTCGCAGAATATCTCGATGCAACAGGCAGTCAGGAAAAAGCGCTCTCTGCGTATGAAAAGGCAGCTGTCCAACTGAGCAGGAACCGCCCCGAATCCGCCGGGATCTACTGGCGGATCTCACAGTTCGCGGCAAGGAAGTCCCGCGTGGAAGAGGCACTCTCGGTGCTGCGGTCTGCCGGCGAGCGTTTTCCGAAAGATATCGCAATCATGCTGGCGATGGCAGGCTATTATGAAAAATTAGACCTCACAGACCAGGCTGCAGCCGCTTACCGCAAGATCATCAGCCTTGATCCGGAAAACAGGAGGGCAAAAAAACGGCTGAGAGAGATCACCGGAGAGACAGCTGCCAGGCCCTGAGGCGCTTCACTGCTTTCCGTGCAGTTTCCTTTCCCACTCCCATGCCGTCCTGATAATGTATGCGAGGTCATCGTGGTTCGGCTTCCAGCCAAGCTCGGTCCTGATCCTTGCCGGGTCTGCAACAAGGGCAGGCGGATCGCCGTCCCTTCTCTGCACTTCCCTGACCGGGAAATCAATACCCGTGACCTGCTTCACCATACGAACAACTTCACGGACTGAATAACCATGTCCGTACCCGCAATTAAAGACCCTGCTCACCCCTCTGCCTGAGAGATGTCCGAGAGCAAGCAGGTGAGCATGGATCAAGTCATCAATATGAATATAATCCCGGATGCAGGTGCCGTCAGGAGTATCATAATCAGTTCCGAAGACCTGCAGGGCATCACGCATGCCGAGCGCAGTGCGCAGCGCAACCGTGATGAGATGAGTAGCAGCCTTGTATCTCTGCCCGATCCTTGCCAGAGGATCAGCACCGGCCACATTAAAATATCGAAGCGCAACGTATCGCAGACTGCTGACCCGGCTCACGTCCTGCAGTACCTGCTCGACCATGCATTTTGAAGCTCCGTAGGGATTGATCGGCAGAAGAGGCGCATCCTCTGCAACAGGCACCCGGCTTGGCACACCATAGACAGCAGCAGTCGAAGAAAATATGAACTTATCCACATCATGCCTGATGCAGGCCTCGATCAGATGGAGCGCGTTGACGAAGTTGTTCCGGTAGTATTTGACCGGTTCCCTGACAGACTCATCGACCACAATATGGGCCGCAAAATGCGCAACCGCATCGAACTTCTCCGCACAAAAAAGACCGTCAAGCTTTGCAATGTCAGCGAGATCAGCCACGACCAGTCTGCCCTGCAGCACTGATTCCCGGAACCCGGTTGACAGGTTATCAAGAACAACCACGTCGTGTCCCTGCTCTCCAAGGGTCCTGACCATATGACTGCCGATATACCCTGCACCGCCTGTAACAAGTATTTTCATAACCCTGACCCTCTGCCCTCCGCCGTAAAAAAGTATCGCTACTTTAGCACGAATACAAGCCCTATTTCCTGTCCCGCTGCCCCTGAGATCTGAAAAATTGCTTTTTGAAGCATCTTTTTTTTATGCTAAAAGAAATCAATTTACGGAGGATACCATGTTGAAAATTTCTGATAATGCGGCCGAAAAGGCCAAAGAGATACTCAAGGCTGAGGGCAAAGAGGGCTGGGGACTGAGGATATTCGTTCAGGGCGGCGGCTGCTGCGGACCAAGCTACGGCATGGATATTGATGAGAACGCAGCTGCAGGCGACCAGACCGTCGAGAAGAACGGGCTGAAGGTCTTTGTCAATGACGAGACATTTGCAAGCCTGGCAGAAAAAGAGATCGACTTCATCAAGACCGAACAGGGTGAAGGCTTTGTGATCAATAACCTTGGTGGTGAAGCTCCCTCCTGCGGCACAGGATGCGGTTCCGGCTGCGGCAGCAGCTGCGACTAAGAATCGCCCGTGTTTCCGTATCAGAGGCCAAGAAGGCTCAGAAAGAACGAAACGATCCGGAGGATGGTGAGGGAAACCTCGCTTTCTCCGGATAACTTCATCTACCCGCTTTTTATCACGTATGGCAAAAATGTCCGCAAAGAGATCAAGTCCATGCCCGGCTGCTATCAGGAGTCTGTGGACATGGCCGTTAAACATGCCAAAGAGGTCTATGCTCTCGGCATACCTGCGATCATCCTCTTCGGCATTCCTGAGCATAAGGACGAGATCGGATCAGGGGCCTTTGATCCCCACGGCGAAGTCCAGAAGGCCATCAGGGCCATCAAGAATAAAGTGCCGGATCTGTATGTCATTACTGATGTCTGCATGTGCGAATACACGAGTCACGGCCACTGCGGCATCGTAAAAAACGGCGAGGTCCAGAATGATCCGACCCTTGAACTGCTGGCCAGGGAAGCCCTTTCCCATGCAGAAGCGGGTGCAGACATGGTTGCCCCTTCTGATATGATGGACAACCGGGTCGAGGCAATCAGGCTGGCCCTGGATGAAAATGGTTTCTCTGAACTGCCGATCATGAGCTATGCTGCAAAATATGCCTCTGCCTTTTATGGCCCGTTCAGGGAAGCAGCAGAATCAGTACCCCAGTTTGGCGACCGCCGCTCTTATCAGATGGACCCCGCCAACAGGAGAGAGGCACTTAAGGAAGTTGCTCTCGATATCGAAGAAGGTGCAGACATCGTGATGGTGAAGCCTGCCATGACCTATCTCGACATAATCTCTGACATAAAAGAGAGCTTTGATCTTCCGGTCGCCGCGTACAACGTGAGCGGCGAATATTCCTGCATCAAGGCTGCGGCAAAGATGGGCTGGATAGACGAAGAGCGCGCGATGATGGAACTGCTCACCTCGATCAAACGCGCCGGCGCTGATCTGATTCTCACTTATTTTGCCAAGGACGCGGCAAGGGTTTTAAACAGATAGCCGTTCAGCACCCCTCGGTTGCGTCAAGCTTGCCGGTCTAAGATCTCCCGTATCTTGTTCAGAAGATCGTGCGGAGTAACCGGCTTGGAGATGAAGTCCATTTTCCCTTCCAGCACCCCTTTTGTGCTGATCACATCTGCCGTATACCCGCTGCTGAACAGGACTTTCATGCCGGGATTTGTCCGGGTGATCTCATCATAGACCTCTTTCCCGTTCTTCCTGGGCATGATGACATCGAGAATGACAAGTTTGATCCTGTCTTCATTTTCCCTGAACTTATGAAGTGCCTCCTCTCCATCGCCCGCTGTTATGACCGTATAGCTGAACCCTTCAAGCACGCTTCGTATAAGGCCCCTGACTTCTTCATTGTCCTCGGCAACCAGTATGGTCTCTTTCCCGCCCCTCGGCATCGTCACTGCTGCTTCAGTCACTGCAGTCACTGCAGTCACTGCAGTCACTGCCTCACTCAGGGGCAGATAGATCCGGAACGTGGAACCTTTTCCCATTTCGCTGTATACATTAATATGGCCGTTGTGCTGCTTGATGATCCCATATGCCATTGAAAGACCTAATCCTGTACCTCTGCCGATCCCTTTGGTCGTAAAAAAAGGGTCAAAAATCTTCTGCCTGGTCTCGTCGTCCATTCCCACTCCGGTATCAGTTACCGATATAAGTGCGTACATGCCAGGTTTTTCTATAATGTTTGCTGCAATATAGTCATCACCCAACTGCACCGCTTCCGTACTGATCGACAAGTGTCCTCCATCAGGCATTGCATCACGCGCATTCGTACAAAGATTCATCAGCACCTGACCGATCTGGCCAGGATCTACAACGACTGAAAGATCCCTGTCCGCAAGATACGTTTCGAACTCAACGTCTTCGCCGATAAGTCTGCCCAGCATCTTCTCCATCCCCTGAATGAGCTGGTTCAGATCGATCTGTTTCGGGCTTATTATCTGTTTGCGGCTGAATGCCAGCAGCTGCTTTGTCAGATCAGCAGATTTTTCCGAAGAATTTAATATCTCTGCCACATACGTTTTCAGCGGACTATCCTGATCGACCTGCATATCAAGAAGGCTTGCGTACCCGATGATCGCCTGAAGCATATTATTGAAGTCATGCGCAATCCCGCCGGCAAGATGCCCGATAGCCTCCATCTTCTGTGCCTGAAGCAGTTGCGCTTCAAGCTTCTGTCTTTCCGTTTCCGTTCTCTTGCGCTCGATATTTCTGTCTTCAATATGGCCTATCATGGCATTAAAGTCATCGACAAGCTGACCCACCTCATCATTGCCGAGCTTTTCAACCCGCAGCGAAAAATCCTGCTGGCCCGATATGCGTCTGGCAGCAGCAGACAGCGACAGGATAGGTTCTGATATCATCCTCTGCATAGGTGAGATCATCACGAAAAAGACAGCCATCGAGATCAGCACAACAACTCCCATCATGGACAGGGCAAACAGCCTGATCCTGCCAGCCTCGCGCATATCATCATACAGGGTGATCGATCCGATAACGCTGCCTGCCATCATGATATTTTCATGTATCATCAGATATCCGTCAGGAGCCTCGTCACTGGCATCTGCATTAGCGGCCTTTCCGGTTGAAAGGTCTTTCGAAAGCGTTCCATATGCAGCAAAAACTTCACCCCTTAGATCCTTGACTACGGCATAGGTGACAGAAGGTTTTGCAGACAGGGCATTAAGAACACGGTCAGCATCCTCCGGTATGCGGAAAGCAAGAGATGCTTCGCAATTGCGGGCCATAATCTTTGCAAGGCTTTTGCTTCCCTCTTCATGAGACCTGCGGAAATGACTTGTCGTCATAACATAAAAGATAATGCAGGCGATCAGCACCGCTGTGGTGCCGGCGGTCAGCAGAAGCACCGAGAGCTTCTTCCTGATCGTCATGTTGCGAAACGTTGCTGCCAGCGTACCAAGCGACATATCAGCGGCCGTCCACGATCCTCACCGCAATATTGAGCAGCTGTGAACTGAAGCGAAGCCCGGCCCGGTCAGCAGGAGTCCGGTTGATCGACCATCGGATCTTTCCCCCGCTCTGCACAAGATTGACCATGCCGCCTGAGGAGAGAAAATTCTCGCTGTCTGCAACCGTGAGCACCGGGGCATCTCTGAGGCCCGCAGTGATCTTTCTGAAATTGCTCTTTTCCGATGCGCTCACAAAAAGCAGATGACATGAGCCCAGATCCATATCTTCCTGGTAAGCCCCGTATTGGATGACCTTTACCGGTTTCATTCCGCTGTTTCGGACATCTGCCTGCAGTACGTCCAGGGCATCGCCAAACGGGGATTCACCGACAACACCGATCACCATAGCTCCGTCTTTTGAGATCAGACGTTTCGATGGGGGCCACTGAACAAACTGCAGAAAATTATAAAGGTAGACTGCTTTGAGCTCATACTCTTTCACAGACTGCTGCTGTGCATAGCTGACCCGCTGCAGCGGCACTGCCCAGACAAACGAAAAGAGCGAACTCAGGAAGGCCGCCAGAATAGCAAATCTGCTGAATTGCGAATATCCTGCCCATTTTCTTGTCCTGGCAGTCCTGCTCTGAAAAGGAGGCAGGGGAGACTGAGCAAAATTCAGCAGATATCTGTCAGGATAGCGCATTAGAAATGATATCTCAGTTCAGCCCAAACGCTGCGGTGCTCCATCGGGAAGTCGTTCGGCACGACTGGCGGGCTCGGTTCACGTATATCAGAGTCAAACAGATTCCGGACAGCAACGGATATGTCCCAATGTCTGGCAATATTCTTCTTTCTAAGAGTTAGGTTCACAAGGTCGTAATCCTTGATATCAGGACGGATATCGCCAACAGCCCGGTGTCTTCCCCCGACCCAGAAATACTGACCATCCAGGGACCAGTCAGGCATGAACTTCCAGTTGGCATTCGCATAAAACTTTGCGGCCGGGACATCCGGTACAACTGCTCCGGTCTTTGTATCTGTAGACCTCTGGTATGAGAAGTTGGCCCGGAACCTCAGAGCATCGGTGGTCTGCCAATCAGCCTCGATCTCAATTCCCTGTCCGTCCTGATCACGGGCATTCTGCGCTGTCTTCGAAGTCGCAGGCGCCGGATCAGAAACATAATCTATCAAACCGCTGATCCGGGACTTAAACAGATTCAGGCCCAGTCGCATGCTTTTGGTCGGGCGGTAATCAAAGGCAACCTCGTAAGTATCAATCGTTTCTGGTTCGAGATTCGTATTGCCGAGTATTGAGGGATTATTCTGAGTATGCATCTCGCCAAATGATGGTGCCCTGAATGCCCTGCCGTACATCAACTTGGCGATAAGCTCCGGGGTTGCACTCCAAACAAGGGCTACTCTCGGACTCACAGCGCTGCCAAAGTCTGAATAGGAATCATATCTGATCCCGGTGGTCAGCTCCCAGCCTTTTGCAAATGACCATTCATCCTGTATACCGGCAAAATATAGCTGGCGATCATGATCGTTCAGATAGACATAGGGAGTGTCAGAAATGTCCACAAGCTCCCCGAACTGGACAGGTACGCCGCTCCCATAATTCTTATGCTGAAAGGTATTGATATCATAATTGTTCATGCCCAGGGAGAGTCTTACCCCGTGATCGCTGAAGCCGTGGTATTCACCCGCCAGTTCAAGTCCGCCGCTTAATTCCCTGACTCCTGGCTTTCCGATCATTCTGCGAAAATTCTCGGGAAAAAAATAGAACGTATTTTCCAGCCAGAGATATTCTCCGTGAACAGTTGCGGTAAGGTCAACGTCCGGCAAAAGATCCTTTTCTTTATAACTCAAAGACCCCAATAACAAAAAATTATCGGTATAGCTCTTGCCATCGTTCAGGACAGTGCTAATACCGGCGCCTAATCCATTATCGATCATCCCGCTGTTATGAAACCTGAATGTGAATTTTCCCTTCCGTGCCGACATGCTGGCGCTAAGCGTTTCATAGTGCGTGTCAAGAGGGCCGGGGGCAAGAGATGGGGGCCCGCTGCCAAGAGCATCTTTTTCTATTATCCGTTTACGGTCACCATCTCCTTTTGCGTATTCAGCGCCGAGCGCGACATCCCAACCATTATAGGTGCCGCCGTGCTGGGCCCATGCATCATAACTGCCAAAGGATCCTCCCCGCGCACCAAAGTTTGTGCCGTTAATATCGCTGCTGTTTCTGGTTATTATATTGATAGCGCCTGCAAAAGCATCCGCACCAAGCACTGCAGAGCCCGGACCGCGGATTATCTCTATTCTTGAAATCATCGATACCGGCATTCTGAGTCTATAGGGCTTGACCCCATTAGTATTTATCTTTACCGGCTGCCCATCGATCAGCAGGAGCACCTGCGGATTCAGCTGTGTATAAATGCCCCGGATGCTCCATACAGGCGAAAAGATATTGGAGCCGCCAGGCTGGACATGCAGGCCGGCAACGGTTTCAAGAATCTCATCCAGGGTCGTCGCTCCCATGTCCTCGATATCCTGGGAGGTAATGACCGTTGCTACAGACGGTGCGAGCTTCAGCGACCTTGAGGTGCCCGTTGCAAGCGAAACTTCGAGTTCCACCAGTTCTGCAAGGCCTTTTTTCAGGAGTGAGGACATTGCCAATGAGTCCTGAGAGGCAGCACCCCAGGCAAGGACAGGGGACAGAACAAGAACTGCAGTGAGGCAGAGAGCCTTCTTTAATGAGACCGTTCTATGCATAAGAATAGGATTGTTCATCATTTTCCCCACAGCTTCGGAAAGCAAAAATATTATAAAAAGTTATCAAATTATATCATAACTGAAGACTTGGCAGGGGAGATCTGATACTCACAAGTAGTGCCATGACACTGCAAAACAGCAATAAATGCGGAATTTCTTCACGACCCGTTCGCCATCTTGATCACCGCTTCCTCTGCCGGCATCACCGGTTTTGGACAGGCAACTCCTTAGTGTCATTGATCATGGCTCCTCCTGCTTATGCTTTCAGCGTTTTTACCAGATACTGAAGAGCCTCCTGATATTCTTAACTTCCTTTGCCCAGGTATCAGCCCTCTCCAGGGCATAGTCCTGATATGTACTGATCTGCAACCCTCCTGCTGTTTCGGTGATCTTGACCGCCCCATCCCTGTCTGTTCTGAATATCTGCGCGTCTGACAATACATCGAGCATCTCGGGCCGCGGATGGCCAAAAGAATTGTCTCTTCCAACCGATATCACCGCAATAGAGGGCGATATCTCAGAGAGAAATTTCTCATGAACAGACGATCTTCCGCCATGATGAGGGACCTTGAGTACATCGCTCTTGAGCCGCAGGCCGAGATGAGACAGATCATCCTCTGCCTCATCCTCAACATCTCCCACAAAGAGGAATGCATGATCCCTTCCTGTTACTTTCAGAACGAGCGAGGAGTTGTTCTCGTCAACAAAATCATTGTCCTCCCGCGTATAAAATTCAGGGTACGGATGAAGCACCTCTATCCTGTAGTTCCTGCCCCCGACAATATCACCCCGCTCCAGTCTGCGGTGCGTTTCAGGCAATACCAGTTCTTCGGGAAACTCAAGACGGCCATTGTCCCATATCTCCTGTATACGGTACTGCTTCAGCATGAGATCTGCGCCGCCTGAATGGTCAGGATGAGAATGGGTAATGACAAGGGCATCGACTGTTCTTCGGCCGAGATATTTGAGAAAGTTCGTGGTCTCATATCCGCTTCTCCCGGTATCCACCGCAAGGACCTTTCCGTCGGGCAGTTCAACAACAGCGGCATCTCCCTGCCCCACATCAAGGAATGTCACGCTGAGTTCCCTGGGGGAGAATAAACTGATACTCGCATAAATAAGAAACGGCAGTGCAGGCAGAAGGAGCAAGATCTTCTTTCTCCCCCAGGCGAGATAGCAAAAAATCCCGGCATAGAAGAAGACGACCAGTGCCAGGGGAAATGCAGATATCTTTATATCAGCAAAAGGTATTTTCGCCATCGTGGTCACAAGCCAAAGAGAAAGATCCGTTGTCAGCTCGACCAGGGGGCCAAAGATATAATATCCGGTCAGGAGATAGGCAAATGAAGAGATAAGGGCCAGGGGCAGGACAACAAATCCGATCAGCGGGGCAGCGACCAGATTCGAAAAAGGGGATATGAGAGAGAAATAATGAAAGTGATATGCTACCAGCGGCGCTGTACCGATGGTTGCTGCCAGGGTCAGCCGCAGGGAACTTTTCAGGAATTCTGCCAATGCATTGTGCTTCTTCGTCTCTGCGGTCTTCTCATCATCTTCCCCCCTGCGTTCCACAGAAAACCCGATGAAGAGGACCGCGATGAATGATAGCTGAAAGGTCAGGGTCATGATCACTGCCGGGTCCCAGAGAACAAGCGCAAAGGCAGCGAGAAGGACCGTATTGAGCCAAAATCCCTTTCTGCCTATCAGAAGACCGAAGAGAAAAAGACTGATCATGACAAAGGACCTGACCGCAGGCACACTCCCTCCTGAAATGCCCAGATAGAGCACCATGAGAGGGAGACAGATCATTGCTGCAACCTGCTGCGGGCTCAGATACAGGGTCAGACGCAGAAAAACACGGTATGGCAAACTCCTTATCAGGAACAGAAAAAGGGTGAACATAACGACCGACAGAAGGCCAAAGTGAGTACCTGAGATGCTGAGGATATGGGCAAGACCGGTTGCATTGAAGGCGTTCTTCAGATCTTCATCAAAATGGACCTCACCAATGGTCACCGCAGAAATAAAATCCGCATCCGCCTTGCTGAAACGGCCCACAATGTACTCATGCAGAGAAGCCCGCGAGCGTTCAAACATATTCCCAAGAGCAGTTTCTGCTTCTTCCTGACCAAGGATCCCAAGAAGCCGAGCCGTGAGAAAAACCCTTCCGCTGCTGCCGGGGTTCAGGCGGGTCCTGTCCTTTCCCGTTTCAACAAGAAGTTCATAGGTATCGTCAGGGTCGAACGCTGCATCTGCGCGCAGCCTGATCTTCTCATCCTCCATTGCCCCGATCTCCTGCCCGGTCTCTTCATCAAGCGCTTTTTCGATAACAAAGTTCTGTGCATCAGGAGCAGCCGAAGGTGCGCTGCCCTTTTGCAGAAATCTGCCTGTTATCTCCATTTTCTTGTTCCAGGGCTGCAGCGGCTGCTCCGCAACAGGCGCCCTGAACAGCGCATAGACGATCCCGAGGACGATGAAAGGGATCCATCTGCTTTTCTTATTTTTTATGAGCCAGGCAGCAGAGGAAAGGAAGAGAACAATACTGCAGAACAAAAAATACCGGGAGATAAAGAAAAAGATAATGCCGGAAAGAAAGCTCAGCAAAAAAGACATCAGGCCATCTTTTCTTTGATCACCTTTGCAATGTTCCTGCCGAGCCGGTTGATCTCCTTCAGGCTCTCGCCTTCAAGCATGACACGTACCTTGGGCTCAGTGCCTGAGGGCCTGACCAGCACCCTGCCTTTGCCGGCAAGGGTCTCCTCTGCCTGCTGCACCGCCCGTACTATGGCAGGAAAGGAGCGGAAATCCTGTCTCTTTTCGACCTCAACATTGATCAGCACCTGCGGGAAAAGCTTTATCGGCGACACCAGCTTTGAAAGCGGCAGGTCTCTCGCCTTCATCAGGTCCAGCACCTGAACAGCGGTGATCGGCCCGTCACCGGTCGTATTGTGGTCAAGAAAGATAATATGGCCTGACTGCTCGCCGCCGAAATTATAGTCATTCGCCAACATCCTCTCGACCACATAACGGTCACCAACCTTTGTCCTGATCAGCCTGATACCCTGTTTCTTCAGAAAGATCTCAAGACCGATATTGCTCATGACCGTTGCAACAACCGTGTTTTGCCTAAGGCCGCCCTGTGCATGCATCTCAACAGCACACATACCCATGATCTGGTCGCCGTCAACGAGCCTGCCCTTTTCGTCGCAGAGAAGCACCCGGTCGGCATCCCCGTCGTGGGCGATACCGATATCAGCCTTGTTCTTCAGGACAGCCTTCACCAGATCCTCTGTATGCAGGGAACCGCAGTTATCGTTTATGTTCGTGCCGTTCGGCCGGTCATGAATGGATATCACCTCGGCGCCAAGCTCGCGCAAAAGCCAGGGAGTCGTCTTGTACGCAGAACCATTTGCGCAGTCCACGACTACTTTCATGCCTTCGAACGTGACACCTTTTCTCAGTGTTGACTTGATGTATTCGATATATCGCCCGGTTGCATCATCGAGCCTGAAGGCCTTGCCGACGTCTTCACCCTTTGCCCGGTACCGCTCAAGGCCGTCATCTTTGACCATGGCCTCGATCCTGGCCTCAAGGGAATCAGGGAGCTTAAAGCCGTTGTATGAGAAGAATTTTATGCCATTATCATAAAAAGGATTGTGCGATGCGGAGATCACAACACCAGCATCGATCCGCAGGGCACGCGTCAGGAATGCAATGCCCGGCGTGGGAAGAGGGCCCACAAGCGTTACATTCATCCCCATGGAGCAGATGCCTGAGGTGAGTGCGCTCTCGATCATGTACCCGGAAAGCCGGGTATCCTTGCCGATAAGAACCATGTTCCTGCCATGGTGCTGCTTCTTCAGCACAATGGCAGCTGCCATGCCGACCCTCAGGGCTATCTCAGGGGTCATCGGATATTTGTTAACCTTGCCCCGCATACCGTCAGTGCCGAACAGCTTCATCTCTTCCTCTCCGCAACGGTTATCTTTACCTTCACTTTCGAAATATCGGATTTTATGTTTGTCCCTGACGTATCAAGGTCAAGTTCTTCGGTCTTTGAGCCCGAAATATGCGAAATATCGAACGGTTCAGTTCTGATCATATCGATCTTTCTCAACTCTGATTTAAGCCCCCTGATGACCGCTGTTCTCGGCTCAACGACCATTGTCGTCACCCCTCCCTTTTCGGGCGAACCCAACAGCTGAGGCCGGACAGGAACGGTCTTCACCGCTATCTCTTCCAGCTTTACCCGTACGGAAGGAGGAGCAACATTTGTCACGGTCATGGCAAAGGGAAGTTTCACGTCTTCCTTATTGACCGGATAGACCGTCTCACCGGGCTTAGCCCTGCCCAGGTCCAGAAAAACCCTGAGGTCAGAGGCGTTCAGATTTTTCATGAAGCGCTCCTGACCTCTTATGGTGAGCGTTACCGCCTTGGCAGTGCTGCCGGCAATGCCGAGCTCAGCAGGGATATCCTTGAACTCAAGCGGCGCTTCAAGCGATATCTCAGACTGCCCCTGGGACGTGACAAAGAACCAGAGGAAGACGGCTATCAGCACCGCCGATACTTTAAGCCCCAGATTCTCAAAAATAGCCTGTTTCATTTCTTGGCCTTCTTGGTCGCAAATATATCGGTCAGCATATCTCTCAGCATCCCCATGTCAAGTCTGCCCTCTATCTTGCCGCCCAGAACTATGGATATCTGGCCGGTTTCTTCTGACACAATGACCGCAACAGCATCTGTATCCTCAGTAAGGCCGATGCCTGCCCTGTGGCGCGTTCCAAAGGACTTGCTCACTTCAGCGCTCAGGGTGATAGGGAGGAAGCAGCCGGCAGCAGCGATCCTGTTGCCTTTGATAATGACAGCGCCGTCGTGGATCGGCGATGAAGGATGAAAAATGCTCACGAGAAGTTCCCGGGAAACCTTTGCGTCAAGCGTTGTACCGACCTCAATGAAGTCCTTCAGACTCGTCTCCCGCTCGATGACGATCAGTGCGCCGATCTTTTTGTTTGCGAGAGAAACCGCAGCCCTGACGATCTCCTCATGAGACCGCAGCTCTTCGGCAGTCGTAAAAGAGGTCAGGAATTGCGCTTCACCCATATGCGCCAGCGCCTTGCGGATCTCCGGCTGAAACAGGACGATGATGGCAAGGACGATCTGCGCCCAGAAGCTCTGGACAAGCCAGTCTATGGTGAACAGCTCAAGATGCCGGGAGGCAAAAGAAGCAACGAGCAGGACGCCGAGCCCAAGCAGCATCTGAACGGCCTTTGTCCCCTTGATGATCAGAAGAAGACGATAGAGGATCAGCGACATCACAAGGATGTCGAGGATGTCGAGGATCCATCGGTGCTGTCTCAGGAGTTCGAGCATTATATAAAAGAGCCTGCCTCTGCCATAAAGATGGCCTATTATATATTATGGCCTGCACAAAATTACAGAAAGGCGACGGCTGCCGGGAATATATCCCTGTCCTGCTGCCGTAAAGAGGATCTCGATGCCGCATATTTGACAACATGAGAAACAATAAGGTATTTTATAGGTCTGACGCGGGGTGGAGCAGCCTGGTAGCTCGTCGGGCTCATAACCCGAAGGTCAGAGGTTCAAATCCTCTCCCCGCCACCAAACAAATATAAGGGTCTGTGAAAGCAGGCCCTTTTTTATCATTGCTGCAGCAGGTATCTCGTTACTGACGCTGGTTCGCTGAGCAGACGATCTTAAAGAGCTGGCTGGCCTGCGAACCGGGGACTATGCTGACCCAGTCCGAGGAGGGAAATTCTTCAGCATATAACGCAATACCTTCCCTGTTATAATCGTACATGGCAAGAAGACGATCCTGCTTCGAAGAACACTGAAACTCAACATAATGCGCGGTATACAGATAGTTGTCATATCCGTCAGTGGGTAGTTCCCTCTTCTGTCGTTCCTTCGTGATGTATTTGACCCCCTCTTCGCCTTTCACCGTGTCCTTTGTCCAGACGCGGACAGTGTCATCAGTCGGCCAGGTAACAGACTCGGCATCATACTCATAGTCATAATACTGCACCGTGCCGTATGACTTCCAGTCTGATGCGGCAACAGGCGAGGACAGGGCAACGACCATAAGAGAAACAATAATGAGGGCAGCCGCAGATTTCCGTGCCTTAGGGGTTCTGTTCATGAGATGGTCTCCTCAAATAAGATTGTTTTTTCCTGCAAGTCTTCAAAGATCTTATAGAATATTTTTACATATTCTTCCGAAACTTTTCCAGATATGTCCCTGGTCTTTCCGGATGCAAGGGACGCCTGATGAAGGCGTGGCGCCTGAGCCTCTGCTGCCGGTGCCGCGTGCATCACACTCTCTTGACGGTCTTTCTCACTGCCTTTCCAAGCAGGGTCTCCCTGGACGAAAGAGCGCCATACGGACAGACCTCGATACAGCAGTAACACCGGATGCATTTGTCATAGTCAAAGTTCAAACCGTTTATCTGCGGCTCAATGGCCCTGGACGGGCAGTAGCGCCAGCACTCCCCGCAATGTCTGCAGAGCGCCGCATCGCAGACCGGCCGCTGGACGAGATGCCTTCTCATAAAACCGTGAAGTCCCTTCGGCCCAAACACCAGAGGAGACATTTCAGGGAAATGCATATCCGCAACTGCGGGCAGTTCGCCGTCAATGACAATATGTTCCGGCAACAGTCCCATGCGTGCCGCGGCTCTGTTCGTAAAAAGCTCATCTTCACCTATGCCGAGCATCCTGCAGACAACCCTGTCAAGCGCCACGGCATCATCACTGGCCATCACCGTATCAAGCGCCCGGGGTCTGCCTCCTTTGCCCGGCCCCTGCCCTTCCATGGCAAGGATGCCGTCAAGCACCGTGACAGCCGGTCTGACCGCTGCATATATCCTGACAAGCAGCTCTGCAAATTTGTCCCGGTCAATACCGGTTCTGAAGTGCCACTCGGGCTTTCTCATGCCAACAATACAGCCGAACATATTTTTTACGCCGAGGGTCAGGAACATCTGGGTATGGGTCTTCAGCTTCGGAAGGTTGATGACCATATCAGCGTTCATTACATCGGCAGCGATCTCGATCTTCTGAAAAGGCGGCCCGACATCCACAAAGACGGATTCCTTGAAGGGCCGGCATTCAACAGCAAGCCCCTGCAGCGCCTCTGCAATACCGCTCTCCCTCATGACCTTGTCAAAGGTTCCCATAGCCGGGCTGTCAGATACCTGGGGCCGGCCGCCCTGCTCCAGCACGTATTCAACGACAGCCCTGACGATCAGGGGATGCGTGAGCATGGCCCTGTCCGGCGCTGCGGGTGCAAGGAGATTCGGCTTTATAAGGACACGACTGTTCTTTTGGATGACACCATGATCAAGCGAACTGAGGAGGCTGAAAAGAAGAGGTTGTAACGTCTGATAAGTATACGCTGCCTTCCTGACAAAGACTCTGGCCAATGGCGGCCTATGCGGTCTTTACCGGCAGCTTTTGCGGCAGGCGGACCGTGAAGGTAGTGCCTTTACCCGGTTCACTCTCCACATCTATCCTGCCGAGGTGGTCCTGTATGATACGGTAGCTGATCGAAAGGCCGAGCCCGGTCCCCTTTTCCTTCTTGGTCGAAAAGAAGGGCTCGAAGATGCGCTGCCTGACCTCGCTCGAAATGCCCTGACCGGTATCAGAGAAGCTTACCAGGATATACTCGCCCAGGGTAAAGGTCCTTATGGCAATACTGCCCCCATCAGGCATTGCATGGATTGCGTTCGTAATGATATTCAGGAAAACCTGCTTCAGCTGGTCAACATCCCCCTTGGTAAGCGGAATGCTGCCGTATTCTTCGGTGACCTTGACCTTGCCCATGCGCGTCTGCGAGGAAGAGAATACAATCACTTCCCTGACCACGGCATTGATATCCACTTCGGTCAGATGAAGAGGCTTCTTTCGTGCAAAACCGAGCAGCTGTTTTACAATGTCCCTGGCGCGGAGTGATTCTTTCTCTATGATATCAAGACTCTTCCGTATGGATTCAATATCCTCGTCTTCCCGGGAAAGCTCGGCAAAGCCGATAATACTGGTAAGAGGGTTGTTGATCTCATGGGCAACGTTCGAAGCAAGTTCTCCAATGGCTGCCAGCTTCGCCGACTGAATAAGCTGTTCCTGGGTCTCTCTCAGTTCTGCCATATTATTCTGCAGGTTGCGGTAGAGATCCGCGTTCTCCATCGCAACTGCCATATGGTTGGCAAGAATGATAAGGATCTTGGAGTCCTCGTCGGTGAAAGAGCCTTTTTTATCCGAGACCCGTATCGCACCGAGGATCTTTTCCTTGGTAAGAAGCCAGGCAAGCATCATATTCTGTCCGTGTTCCGATTCGGGGACAAGCACTCTGAACAGGTCGACTTCGATGCGGCCGGCATCGTTAATGATAACCGGCTGACCCTCTGATCTCTGATACAGCTCAACCACCGTTTCAAGCGGCAGCTGCATTGCCGCCCGCAAGCTGTCAGAGGTCGGTCCGGCAGAAGCAAAAGGGGCGTAGCTCTTCTTTTTCTCATCGAAGAGCAGGAGGATCGTCTGATCCACCTTCAGGATGTCCGAAATACTGCCGCAGATCTCCTGAAATGCCTGCTCCATTTCAAAAATGTCATAGAACGAGAGCGTGACCTTGTACAGACCGGACAACTGCTCAATGTAATGCCTTGTCTTGTCATGTTCTGCCTGAAGCGCGGTACTCATGGCATTGAAGCTGTTTGCAACCTCGCCGAATTCAGTACTATCTTTATATCCGGTCTTGTATCCCACGTTCCCTGATGCGATCATTCTCGCCGCATTCACAAGCTCATACACAGGCGTGGTTATCTGCCTGGTAAGTGTTGCCGCAATACCAAGGGCAAGAATAAACGATACAGCAAGAGTAATAACGAGAATAATCCTGGACTTTCTAATAGCATTTACAGCCTCTATCGTGCGATTTCTGAGGGTCTTGTCCGCAATAGTGGCCATCTCCTGTGTTTTTGACAGAAGAGAATCGCCGATACCCACCGCTACTATCTTGAGACGCGCTATCCTCTCCTCGTTCGCCGTGCTCGTCACAAGATAACTGATGGCATCTTTATACTGCTCCACCACCTTGTGAACATTGTTCAGCCTCTCGGTCATCTCGGGATTGTGATGACAGCTCAGACAGTTCTTGATGGAATCATCCATGGCCGAGACATTGTCCACGATCGTGTCAAGTTCTTTGCCGAAGACCGTTCCTGTGGCGTAGAGATTCGACTGCACATTCTGGATATTGATCACAAAGCTCTGTCTGACGATCTCTATCCGGTGAAGGTTGATAACAGACTCAAGATCATGGGAGATCCTGTAGGTATACAGCATGGAAAGCGCGGCGCCTAACGTGAAAAGCAAAAAGAGCGACGACAGGGAGTATATAAGCCGCTTTTTCATTTATATTTGTAGGTCTTCACGGTTATACCGGACTTCCGGGCAATTTCGAAAAAGGGCTGAAAATCACTTGTTTTTGCCTCAACGAACATCATTGATTCCAGTTTTTTCAGGGCCTCCCGCCCTTCAGCGTCTTTATCCATGTTCAAAAGGATATCCCGGATCTGCTGACGTTTGGCAGAAGAAAGGTCCTTGCGCAGAAAAAGCGTGGTATCAGGAAATTCCCGTGATTTCGCAAGAATAACAAGTTCTTCTTTAATACTGTAATCTTTTTTGACCAGCTGCTGGAAGATCTTGCTCTTTGCGGTCCCGATGTCTGCCCTGCCGTCCAGCACCGCGTAGATCGTTGAACCGTGGCTTCCGGTAAAGGAGACCTCCCTGAAGAACGTATTGATATCCTGCACGCCCCGCTCTCTGAGGAATGAAAGTGCATAGAGATATCCGGTGACCGTTGCCCTGTCAACAAAGGCTATCTTTTTCCCTTTCATGTCCTGAATACTCTGGATATTACTGTCCTTTCGGACAAAGATGTAACTCTGCACCGCTGACGCACCATCCAGGTTCACCGGATGAACAATAGGTTCGGCATCGAGCTGTTCCATGGCAAGCACGCTGGTAAAGACGCCGAAAAAAGCGCCGTCCATCTTGCGGGACATGAACCTGTCCAGCACATCACCGTATCTGCTCAATATCGTGAACCTGATCCCGGTCCCGAGCTTCTTGGTAAGATATGCGGCAAGCGGCCGGTGCCTGTCCATCTGCGTGAAAATATTCTCCTCCGGGATAAGGCCGATAAGGATCTCTTCTTCCGCGAACGCCCTGGCCGGAGACAGAAGGACCACCAGCACCATGATGATCTGCGCTATGAAAATCCGCCGGTTCATTTTATCAGCCGTGTAGCTTCTGTTAAGAGGTCCATAGGCATCTTCCAGCCCATGGAGATCGCCTCTTTGAAATTGAACACCAGTTCCACGTCATGGGCCGACTCGACCCTGATCTTATCCGGAGCAGTGCCCTCAAAAATCCGTATGGTCTTTTCAGCGGCCTTCTCGCCCTGCTCAAGAGGACTTGTCGACAGTGCCACTGCGGCGTAGGAATCCCTGGAGAGCAAAAATGATGCAAGCGGTATCTTTTTCTCCCTGCCAAATTCACTGATCACCGGCAATGCCATATGGGCAACAGAACTGCCGGTGACAAACAGGGCATCTATTTTTAAACCGCTGAGCTTTGCCTTTGCCTCCTGGTGCCTGCTGAGGTTGATCCCTTCGATCTTGATGCCGTACTGCCCGGCAAGCTTCGATACCTCCCTGAACTGGAACAGGGAATCCTCCTCGTTCCCGCTGTAAACAACGGCAAGGACTGATATCGGTGTCAATTCCCTCAAATACCGCAGCAGCCGCGATATGGACAGTTTTATGGTTATGCCGGTACTGTTCCGGCTCTTTATCCGGGACATGTACGGCTCATATGCAGCCGCATAGACCATCGGTATCTTGGTCTGTTCCTGCAGGACCGAAACAGCGGCAGAGGCTCCGTACACAACAATGACATCGACATCGGCCGCGATGAGCTTGCGCGCTGCATTGCTCAGCGAGATGGCATCAGGATAAGGGTTCTGGACAATGATCTCGGTCTTTGCAGAAATTCCCTCTCTGCCGAGACGCGTCATAAAAGCCTTGTGGATCTCCTGATAATAGGGGACGTTCCCTGTCATGATGACGCCGATCCTGTTTTCAGCAGAAAGACCGACAGAGGGGAGCATCAGAAATACGATAACGAGCATTCCTGACAGGCAAACGAGAGCTCTCTTGTTGATCACGAACATGCACACCTCACCGGAAATACCGTCCTTCTGCTTATACATATATCAGCTTTATGCATCATTGTAAATAGCCGTCGGCACACGACCTATGCGGCCATGTTCTTCTGCTCTGTGACGCGGAGGACCGTTACATTCTTAAAGCAGAGGTGGTAATAGTATATACGGCAAGAAGAAAAAAGCCCACGTATGAGATCAGGGAGAACAGAGAAAGTCTTTTCTGTATCCCCGGGACGAAACTTCTCAAACTGCTGACCTTTGTAAAAGGCTGGAGCAGACCAACGCCCATACCGGAGATAACGCCGGTAAAGAGCGTCAGATAAAAGAGGTACCCGACATATGCATACTCCTTCTTGAATATGCAGAAGGGGCAGTGGTGCGTCGGCAGTTCGTAAATGTACAGCACGATTACATGCACCAGAAACCAGGCAGAGGCCAGGAATGCAAGCAGGCTGAAGGCTGAAAAAATATAGGCACCCTTCCCTGTACGCCGGAACAGGAGCCCGGATATACCCGTCCCTGCCAGGGTAGAATAGAACAGCAGTTTCATCGGAACAAGAGGAGCCGCATAGAGAAGAGGGAGGGAGTCCCGCCCCTCCCTGCTGAAAAGGCTGCCGCAGCAGGACGTTATCACCTCAGCCTCAAGGCCGAGAAAATACCGCGCCTGGAGGACCGTCTCGACGATCACAACAGGGGTTATGAAGAGCAGCAGAAGATATTTCTTCCGTATGAGCGGATAGTCATAGGCCCTGTTATCTGCATGGTTCAGGATCAGCCAGAGGCCTGCAAGGATGAAGTTGCCGAGTTTCAGGATAAAGGCCGGATAGCCGTAAGCATTCACATTAAGCGTACCCGCAGCACACATGGCCCCTACAAAAAGCGTACAGAGACTGTCAGCCGTGTAGATAAAGAGGAAGAGCGAGACAAGCTGAAAAATAAATGCGTAGGACATGATCGTTGAGATAAGGTATGTGCGCTTTTCGAGGACAAGCTGCGCCTCGCTGCCTGACCGGAGATCCCACGTCCTGATGATCCGGAGGCCGAACCAGGAAGAGTAAAGAAGCATTGCCGCGACCATGAACGATCCGGAAAGAAGCGCGAGTATCGCAGGATGGAGGATCATAGGGAGTGGCAATCAGAAAGAACAGAGGTAGAGGTAAAGGTGATAAAGAGACATCGGAGAAAAAAACCAGCCGATTGTATCTCACAGCAGACCGTCTGCCTTCTATTTTTCTCTCTTCGCATGTCTCTTCCCATTCTTCTGACTTACCTGCTCTAACTTTTCCTCTCCGTTTTACCCTTTACCTTACTATGCTGCTGATTCCCGTTCTATCTTCCCGTCGCGCATCTCAACGACCCTGTCCACAAGAGAGGAATCATACACCACGGGGTCATGGCTTGCGATAATGATCGTCCGGCCTTCCCGGTGAAGCCCTGCCATGATCTCCATGAACTCTCCCGAGAGCTTTGTATCAAGATGAGCGGTCGGCTCGTCAGCAATAAGGATTGAAGGATTGTTGATCAGGGCGCGTGCTATGGCAACCCGCTGAGCCTCCCCGCCTGAAAGCCACTCGGCCTTTGACGCTGCCTTGGCCGCAAGATCGAACATGGATAGCAGGTTCATCGCCCTTGCCTTCAGCATCCCATACCGTTCACCCTTCGGGTACGCGGGTATCATCACATTCTCAAGCGCCGTGATGCCGCGGATCAGGTTGAACTGCTGGAAGATAAAACCGAAGGTCTGACTGCGGACTGCGGTCAGAAAACGCTCAGGCAGGCTGGTGATCTCCCGATCGTCAAGGTGTATCCTGCCGGCAGTAGGCCGCGTCATACAGCCGATAATGCTGAGCAGCGTGGTCTTACCCGAACCGCTCGGCCCCTTAAGCACCGTCACCTTCGATGCAGCGAGCGACAGGCTGGCATCAGCTACCGCAATGAGCTCATTGGGTCTGCCCTGATTGAAAACCTTTTTTACCTTATCGAGAACTATCATACAGTCGTTATCCGTCATTCGTGATTGGTGTCAGTATTTGATACGTCACTCCTTATTCCTCGCTCTCCACTCCTCATGCCTCGCTTTTTCACTGCATACTCCTTACTTCTTACTTTTTTTCTCTTCACCGTCTCACGTTCTCATTACCGAATCAGGATCCACAATGGCAGCTCTCCAGGCAGGGATGATCGTTGCCGTTGTATAAGGGACCACGGTAAGGAAGAACAGCGTGGTGACCTGGTATGCATTAATATAGGGCACCAGCCTGAATTGGGGATACAGCACTGCCCACCCTTTGAGCACAGGCTCGAACAGTGCAGCCGAACTGAAAAAGACATGCACATAGGCGAAGATCATGCCTGCCAGGAATGACGTAAGCGATATGACTGCGCCTTCCCAGAACTTCATCAAAATGACATCCGAGGTCTCCCAGCCCGTTGCCTTGAGAATGCCGATCTCCTTCCGTTCCTCTGCGCTCAGTCCGGAGGCCTTATCCCAGGCAAAAATGATAAAAGCAAGCAGTGCGCCCGAAAAGATGACCAGCATAATGCCGCTCCGCCAGTCAAAGATCGTGTCATAGGTCCTGATGATCTCCTCGCGTATGATGGGCCGTGTGTCCGGAAGCTGCTTCTTTATCTTGTTCGCTATCGTGACCACTTCCTGGGGATTGCCTACGGTCACGGCAAGATCGGTCGCCCTGTTCTTCGGTATACCGAAGAGCGCCCTGAAATCCTGCTCAGACATGAGCACCAGATCGGACGTTACCAGTTCTGATTCAGACGACAACAGCTCCCTGATCCTGAAACTCGTGAGCTTGCCGTCAATGCCGAAAAAGGGCATGACGTTGCCCGCCTCAGTGACCGCAGACCGTGAGACCCCCTGACCAATGGCTATCTCCCCCTCCTGATATTTGAACTCGGGAGGGACCATCAGCGTGTAGTTTGCCTTGAAGAGCGGGTCATAGTAATATCCCCAAAGCCGGCCTTCTGCGCTGCTCACACCCGTTATCTTTCTTATTTCATCTGCATAGCTCAGGTCCATGAGGTCATGCCTGCCTGCAACCATGCGCTGGACAATGACCTCAGGAGCGTCTTTCAGGATGATCATCGCTTCCTTTTTAATGGCATGAGTAAAGAACATGACCGAGGCGAGCACAAAGACCACAACCGAGTACACACAGACAAGGGCAGCATTCTTGCCCTTTCTCCGCAGAAGGGACGAAAGCGTAAAGTCCAGTATATTTTTCTGTTTATCTATCCACATATCAGCAATAAAAATAACAAAGTAAACGCGTTAATGCGTAGATGCGAAAGTAAAACACCGCATCTGCCCATCTACTCTTCCCGCCTCACGTCTCACGCTTCCCGGTCCACGGTCTTTTCATCTCTTTCTCACAATTTCCGGAACAGTCATAAGCGAACCGGACGGGAAATGCTCGAAGGAAAAAGGATAGTCCTGAAAAGCAGTATTGCGATCCGCCATGGACGGATGGCGGGTATAGCGCGCTTCCGTAAAAAGACAGAGGTCAGTAAGCTTCAGGGCCGATACCACACGGCTTACTCCCTCCTGCCGTGGTCTGGCAGCCTTTATCACGGTCGCTGCATGAATACTGAGCACAACGGTTATCACCACCTGGCTGACAACAACCGCAAGATAAACCATTGATTTTCTCATCGACTCAGGTGCGCCATAGGCAGTTAAAAGAAATATTACCACAAATATCTGCAACTGTATGCATTTTTAAGAGAGCACATTGAGAGAAATAATTGACTTTTCTATCCTTTTTTGGTAAAAAAATAGCTGGAGCGGACAGTTCATACTATTATTTATAGTATATTACGGAGAGCGGAGGGGAGAGATGACACAAAAAAATATGGTTGCTGTCTTACTATTACTTGCTTTTTCTTTTTCAATGATAGCTCCTGTTTCTGCCCAGAGTATCGCGGTTCTTGGCGAGGTCAAGGCAAACGGCAAGGTCTTCATAGAATCAACTGGCGGCCAGTGGCTCTCTGCCCCTGCAACCTATCCCCTTCTGCAAAATACAGGCATCAAGACAGACGACGGCAGCGCTGCCCTCTATTTCAAAGACGGATCACGTATTGACCTTTCAAAAAATTCTCTGGCCCTTATAGACGGCAGCAGCGGTAATTATACGGTCCAGATGAGCAAGGGGACATTAGCCTTTAATATTGCTCCGGGAGCCTCCCTGTCCGTGCAAACATCATCAGCATCCGTCTCGGTAAACAAAAAAAGTTCTCTTGTTCAGAAAGTGAGCCTTGAAAAATCAGGGAGGGTCCTGGGCGTCATTTCAGCAACAGATAAGGGGACCGAGGTCAGATGCATTGCCGGACGCGTTGCCATTGATGTCACCCCTACCGAGACAAAACTTCTTTCTTCCGGAGAGAGCATGTTTGTTGATGTAAACAATACCTATAAAGCCTATAATACGCAGGCATTTCCCTCTGGAGACGAGAAAAAGGACTCAGGGTCATGGTGGCCCATGCCTGGCGCCCTTATTCTCGGAGGTGTAACTGTTGGCACAATCGCATTACTTGCTCATGGAGGCAGTAACAAAAAGCTGGCGAGCCCTTCAGCCCCCTGATCAACCTATATCCTTATAACAACTTTTTGCAGGTAATGAATATCTCAATGCCCAGAGTTGCATTCTTTTTTCTCGTTGTCATGTTTCTCGCCGGATGCGGCGGCTCTTCTGCGGTCAGGACCTCTTCCCCGGCAGATATCATGGCCTCTTCCAAAAAATCAGATAAGCTCAATGAAGCCCTCCTGATTTCTGCCATAACCCAGCAGACTCCTTTAGAGGAGAGCTATCTGATAGGACCTGAGGACCTTCTTGATATTGAGGCCTATAATGTAGAGGAACTGAAAAAGACGGTCAGGGTCAATTCTCAGGGAGATATAGCCCTGCCCCTGGTCGGCATTCTCAATATAAAAGGGCTCACCACTGCCGAGGCTGAGAAGCTTATCGCGCAACGACTCGAGAAATATGTACAGGAGACCGTGGTAACAGTCTTTGTCAGGGAATACAAGAGCCAGAGGATATCGGTCATCGGCGCGGTCAAAAAGTCCCAGGTCTTTGCCATTACCGGCCAGAGATATCTTCTGGATATGTTGTTGATGGCTGATGGGCTTGCTGCCGAGGCCGGCAACATCTGTTATGTCGTCAGGCCGACGCTCAGGACAAACCCCAATAGTAAGGCAGAGACCATAGTTATAGACCTTGATGAGCTTATCATGAGAGGCAATTTCAGCCTGAACATCCCTGTGTTTGCAGGAGACATCATCAATGTGCCGAAGGGCGGCATCTTCTTTGTTGACGGATCAGTCAGAACGCCGGGCGTGTATAACCTGAAGGGCAAGACAAACCTTACCCAGGCAATTTCAATCGCCCAGGGAGCCTCCCCTATTGCTGATCTCACCGAAGTCAGAATATACCGCGAAAATGGAAAAGGTGACCGTGATATCATAATTGTCGATTACAACGACATCATGAGTGGCTCCAAATCAGACATTCAGATCGCCGAAAATGATATAATTATTGTGCCCCAGAGCGATATGAAGAATTTCTTTAACGGGTTCATCAACACCATAAGAGGGTTTGTATCGTTTGGAACTCGTGCAATGTAGTTAACTCATGGCAGACGACAGAATAAATTCATCTCAGGAAGATAACAAAAGCAGGGCGCTTGAAAAAATAGGCGAGCACCCTCTTGTTCCCAGCTCCTATTATCCGTATGGTGAAGACGAGGTCCATCTCCGGGACTATCTGCAGATCATCCTCAGAAGAAAATGGATTGTCATCACCTTCCTGCTGACCGTCTTTACGACGGTAACGATCGGCACCTTCATGATGAAGCCCCAATATAAATCTACCGTAACCATGAAGATCGACAAGGAAAACCCCAATATCCTCACGTTTAAGGATGTCTATGCCGTAGAAAGGCCGGAAGAGGACTACTACCAGACCCAGTTCAAGATCCTCAAGTCAAGAAATCTTGCAAAGCGCGTGATCAGGCAGATGAAGCTGGATGTAAATCCTGAGTTTTCGGGGCAGAAGGCCGAGATCAAGGTTGCCTCATTTCTGAAAAAGTCTGACAGTCCGCTTCTTAAGGAAGAGGGCATAGACTCATCCCTTGTGGACGGCTTTCTCAAAAGAGTAGAGGTCATTCCCCAGCAGAAGTCGCGGCTCGTCAATGTAAGTTTCACCTCTTATAACCCGGAGCTCGCAGCAAAGGTGACTGATTCCCTTGCAAAGTCATTCATTGACCTGAACATCGAATCAAAATTCGAGGCAACGCAGCAGGCACGCGAATGGCTCGAAAAACAGCTCGAAGCGATGAAGGCCAAGGTAGAGCAGGCAGAAGAAAAACTGAACGAGTATGCCGGAAAAAACGGGATCATCTTTCTTGAGACAAAGTTCGATGACAAAGACGGCAAGAGCGGCGGAAGTGAAAACCTTGTCTCAAAAAAACTTGGTGCGCTCTCGACCGAGATGATCACGGCGACCTCCGAGCGGATACAGAAAGAAGCAATCTATAACGAAGTAAAGTCCGGCGAGGCTGAGGCCAGCCCTATTGTGCTGAACAATGCCCTGGTCATGTCAATGCGCAAGGACTATGCTGCCCTTGAGTCAGACTACAATCAGAACCTCAAGACCTACAAGGCCGACTATCCCAAGATGGTGAAGCTCAAGGAACTGATGGACCAGGTGAAGAAGCGGCTGGATACGGAGACCAGGAGGGTCGTATCGAGCATCAAAAAGGACTATGAGGCAGCGGTCAGACGCGAAACGTACCTGAAGTCTGCCTTTGAAAAGCAGAAACAGGAGGCCCTTGACCTTAATAACCGCTCTGTCCAGTATCAGATCCTGAAGCGTGAGGCTGATACGAACAAGGAACTCTATAACGGCCTGCTCCAGAGGCTGAAAGAGACCGGCATATCAGCAAGCCTCGCCTCAAGCAACATCCAGGTCCTTGACCGTGCGGAAGTCCCGAAAGGGCCTTTCACTCCCAAGAAGGGCAGGAATATTCTGCTTGCCCTGATCATCGGCCTCTTTGGAGGCATCGGCCTTGCCTTTTTTGCCGAGTATCTGGACAACACGATCAAGACGCCTGAAGATATTGAAAAGAAAATGTACATGCCGTCCCTCGGCCTTGTCCCCCTCTACGCCCCTGAGAAAATAGCGTTAAAATCCCGCAGCGGAAAAAACAGGGTCCCTGCAAAGCAGACCAAGACTTCGCCCGTTGAATACATAAGTCATTCTGACAGCAAGAGCCAATTGAGCGAGGCGTACTCGTCCATCAGGACATTTCTCCTTTTCTCTACAGCAGGAAAGCCGCCAAAGGTGATGATGGTCACCAGTGCGCGGAGGGAGGAAGGCAAGACGACGACGGCGATCAATACGGCCATCAGCCTTACCAAATCAGATGCCAAAGTTGTCATTCTTGACGCTGATATGCGCAGACCGCGACTCCACAAGGTCTTCAAGATAAGCAATACTGCAGGGCTGTCGTCCTTCCTCTCGGGCAACGAGGAGTTCGGGGATACCCTGGTGAAGCAGACAGACATCCCGAACCTTGATGTCATAACTTCAGGCCCCCTGCCGCCCAATCCTGCAGAACTGTTAGGTTCCTACAGGCTGCGGGAGTTGATAGACGGCCTGTACCCGCTGTACAATTACATCATCTTCGATACACCGCCCATCCTCGGCCTTGCTGACGCTGCCATAGCGAGCACACAAACGGACGGGGTCATCATGGTCGTCAGATCAGGACAGACCCCGAAAGAGGCGGCTGTACAGGCAAAGAAGATCCTCGAGAGTGTCAATGCAAAGGTGTTGGGCGTTGTGCTGAATGCCATCGACGAGCCGAACATGAAGTACGGCTATTATTCCTACTACCAGTATTACTACCAAAATTATACGAGTGATGAAAAATAGCCGATCGGGCAGGAGAGGAGCCGCCCTGGCAGCTCTTATCCCTGTTTTGGCGCTTATCCTTTTCATCGCCTCTCTCATCCCCCTTGGCGCCAGGGTCCTTGGCTGGTATTCCTTCAGAGAACAGAACGAGAAGGCACTGACAGCAGCGGTCCGCTGGGATAGCGGGAACGCATCGTATCACTACCTCCTCGGGAAATACTACCACATAAACCTGGACAGCCCTGACATGCAGAAAGCGATCGAAGCATACCAGGAGTCACTCAGACGAACTCCCCTGCAGCCCGGCGCATGGATCGACCTTTCAAAGGCGTACCAGCTGAACGGTCAGATGCCAGAGGCTGAGCATGCCCTCGAGAGGGCGGTAAAGCTGAATCCCAACAACCCCTCGCTCCTCTGGGAAGCAGGGACATTCTGGCTCATGAACAACATGACAGAAAAGGCAGTTGCCGTGCTGAAGCAGTATCTCCTCCTTGAGCCTGCGATGCAGACAATGGTCTATGATCTTTGCTGGAAGCTCAAACTCGAAAACAGTTTTATTATCGGCAATATTGTTCCGCAGTCCTACCCGTATCAATCGGGGTATCTGTCATATCTTATCTCAACAAAGAAGGCCGCAGAATCAGCAGAGGCATGGAAGACGCTCGATCCAAACAGCATCGAGAAGAAGGACTTCATAGCATATACCAACTTCCTGATCGAACAGGGCCTTTACGCAGAGGCAGAAACGATCTGGAATGAGGTCACGGCAAAGATCGAGGGCATGCATGGACGCGAAGTGAACTCAATCCTCTGGAATCACGGCTTTGAAAGCGAGCCCCTCAACGGAGGGTTTGACTGGAAGATAACCGAAGGCCAGGGCGCCAATGTCTTTATCGACGATTCGATCAAGATGACGGGCACCCGTTCCCTCGGCATTGTTTTCGACGGTCAGCATAATCCTGATATAACCATTGCCCGGCAGGTCGTGCCAATCACTCCTGGAATACATTACGTGCTCAGGACCTATATCAAGACCGATGGCATCACCACAAAAAACGGCATTTTTATACAGATACAGGGGCATAACTGCACCGGTCTTGAGGCCCGGACAGACAGTGTCGTTGGCAGCGGATACTGGAAAGAAGTGACCGTGAATTTCGAAATGCCTGCTTCATGCAGTGCAGCGATCGTAAAAATACGGAGAGAGAGGTCTCAAAAGCTTGACAATAAGATCGAGGGAACGGCATGGATAGACGGGATAATCCTGAAACCCCAAACAGCCATTCAGACGAGCAGCTCCAAAAAGCATACGAAGTAATCTCCCTGTCGTATAAGGGTGATGAACCTGAACGCCTGTACCGCGAGGCGATCACGTGCTTTGACAGCCTTATTGAGATCTCCCATGGCAATGAGACGATCAGGGAATTTGCCCAGCGCCGCAGCATTGACATGAAGTACCTCGTTGACGGCGCAAGCTTTGTCATTTCGAAGATGCACTTCAACCCTGAGAACAACTACTATATAACCCTCGGCCTGCCGCAGCATGCAACGCCGGAAGAATTAAGCAAAAGATGGAAGAAGTTCATGCTGCTCTATCATCCGGATAAGCAGCCGGGCAATGAAGAATGGGTTTCGGAGCGGGCAAAAAAAGTCAATGAGGCATATACAGCGCTCAAGGACGAGACAAAGCGGGCAGAATATGACCGCAGGCTGACAGAGCAGATGCTGAACCAGAAATTCCCCTCCGGTCCTTCTCATGGCACTGCGCATCACCGCCGGCCGCGTGAAACGTTCAGCAGACGCAGAAGCAGTGAATCGTCCTCAGGATGGAGCAGCATCCGTCCTTACATGACGAAGATCCTGCTTGCCCTCTATATCCTCATTGCGCTGGCCGTCTTCGGATTTATATACATCCAGAACAGATCAGCACATCTTGAAGCAGAGCTTGCGCCGGAACCGCCGAAGGCCGGCAGCAGCGAAAAGACGCAGACCCTCGCAGCTGTTGCGCCAAACACGGCTGCAGTCGAACAGAATACGCCGAAGATCATGCAGGCCGGTCCCGCTGAGCATAGGAAAGACCCTGTTCAGATACCTCAGGGATCAGGATCTGCCTCTGCATCAGACTCCCCTCTGCAGACGATAAAGAGCTGGTTCCAGCCGAACGAAAAGAAGCAGGCGAGGGAAAAGGCTCAGCCTCAGGCCAAAGATACAGTCAGGGAAGCCAACGCAGCGCTGCCCGGGAAAAATGCAAACAGGGCTCAGAACCATGAGGGCCTGCCGATAATAGCCCCTCTCAAGCCTTCAAACGGAGAACAGATGCGCAGAGAAGACACGCTCCCTCAGCAGCATTCCGAGGCTCCGAGAGTTTCGGCTGAACCGGCAAAACCGGCGCCGGAGCCAAAGCAGCCTGCAGTCACTCCACCCATTGCAGAGCAGATCACCAGGGATGAGGTTGAGGAGTTCATGCAGAGATATGTCCGTGCGTACACAAAGAGCGATATCAACACCTTTATGGCGCTCTTCTCACGCGCTGCAATGGAGAACAACACCCTGTCCTATAACGAAATACGGAACGCCTACAAAGAGACCTTCGGCGAAAAGATCAATCACTACAAGATCATCAATATGGATATCAGGACAGACGGCCAGACAGCAACCGTGTCCGGCATCTATAATATCAACAGATACCTATCCGCAGAAGACCGGTGGGTCAGATACAGCGGAAAGATCGCATGGAAGCTGATCAGGGAAAACGCTCAGCTCAGGATCATCAGCACGAACTATGATAAATAATATCCTTGCAGCGATAATTGTCCTGGCAGCGCTCCTCTTCGGAGCGGTTGAGGTCTGGTCATCTGCGGCCGTCATGTTCCTTGTCTTTGCCACAGGCCTTTTCTGGTCGATAAACAGTGCGAACCTGAAAGGCGATCTTCCTGAAAATACCGGGAAACTGTTTCTCACTGCCCTCATCTTCTGCGGATATATCGGGCTTCAGCTCATTCCTCTTCCCGCAGCTGTCATCAGTTTCATCGCCCCTGCGACAGCACGGACAAGGGACTTTTACAGCATCTCCGGCATGCAGTTCATGCCGCTCAGCTTTGACCCTTATCTGACCATGCATGAGCTGCTCAAGGCTGCAGCCTTTTTCATGGTCTTTTTCATCTCCTCGATCATCTTCAGGAACAGAGAAAGACTGACAAAGATGATCATCATGCTGACCGTCTTCGGCTTCTGCCTCGCGGTCTTTGCGATCGTGCAGAAAGCGACCTGGAACGATAAGCTCTATTGGTTCAGAGAGCTCACAGCCGGCGGAACACCCTTCGGCCCCTTTGTGAACAGAAACCATTTTGCCGGCTTTATCGGCATGCTCGTCCCCCTCGGGCTCGGCTATACCCTGACCCGGGAGTCCAGGGAAAAGTTGGTCTTCTTCGGGTTTCTGACCGTCATCATGAGCTTATCGCTCTTCTTCTCCCTCTCACGAGGCGGCATTGTCAGCTTCTTTGCAAGCATGGCGCTCTTCAGCATTCTTATCGTGATCGCCAGGGTCCAGACAAAAAAAATGTGGGCAGTTGCCGCCTTTCTGATAGTCATTGCGGCGTATCTCGTTTACCTCGGTATTGACCCGGTCATAAATCGTTTCTATGAGACCGACATCACCAAAGAACAGCGCGTCATTGTCTGGCAGTCAACCCTGTCGGGGTTCAGGGACTTCTGGCTCACCGGAACAGGACTGGGCACCTTTATCGATACATTCCATCTCTATTCCCCTGCTCCGCTCCAGAGCATCTATGACCATGCGCACAATGACTATCTCGAATATATGCTCGAGACCGGGACGATCGGCATAGCACTGCTTCTCACCTTTGCCGGCCTTCTCCTCTACCCCTTTGCAAAAGCGGATTTCCGGGGGAAAAGAGGCATGATACGGATCGCCGTCATCTCGTCGGTCTTTTCGATAATGATGCACAGCATCTTTGATTTCAACCTCCATATCCTTTCGAACATGCTGCTCTTCGCAGTCGTGCTCGGCATGCTCTCCTCCCTCTCGATAAGCGCGGAAGAGAAATACCATAGAAAAAAGGCGAAAGGTCAAGGCTTGGGGAAAGATATGCAGGAAAACGGCAGCAAAGAACCGGCAACCGGCAAAAGAGAACAGGACACGTTAATCTCTGATGGAATAGAAGATTGGGAAAAGGAGCTGCATAACCAATAATGCGTGCATGGTTGAAAAGGCAAGTGCGTATAGATAGCGCTTCGCTTGTGGGGATACAGGTATATGCGTAGATGCGACGCTTCGCTTGTGGGGATACAGGTATATGCGTAGATGCGACGCTTCGCTCATGGGGATACGAGTTTATGCGTAGATGCGACGCTTCGCTTATGCGTTCACGCTTCCACCCATTCACGCTTCTACGCTTTCACGCCTTCACGCTTTCACGCCTTCACCCATTCACGCTTCTACGCTTTCACGCTTCTACGCTTTCACGCTTTCACGCTTTCACCCATTCACTCATCACTCATCACTTATTACGCATTACCGTCATTTACGCTCTCTGCTCTCTAACCGTTCTGACGTTTGGCGCTGATATTTCGGCTGGAGAAAAAACAGCTCTGAAAAAAGTGACCATCCGCGAACAGCCCGGATCAACTCGTGACATTGTCAAGGGAAAAGCCGGGAAGTCCTTCCTCGTTGAGGTGATAAAGGATATGCAGGGCCTGAAAAAAGGCCTTTCTCAAAGGAAGAGCATGCCTGAAGAGAACGGCATGCTCTTTGTGCTTGATATTGCGCAGGAACACGCCTTCTGGATGAAGGGCATGAAATTCCCCCTCGATATCATCTTCATTGGGCCGGATATGCAGATCACCGAGATCCTCGAAGATCTGCAGCCCTGTGAAAAGTGCCCTGTATATTTCCCGATGAAGCGGCCGGCATATGCCCTTGAGCTCAACGCCGGCCTTGCCCGCAAGCACCGCCTGTCTGTTGGCGACACTCTGGTAATTGAGAAGTGAAAGGGTATATGCGTAGATGCGTCGCTTCGCTCACGGGAGTACGGGTATATGCGTAGATGCGTCGCTTCGCTCATGGGAGTACGGGTATATGCGTAGATGCGACGCTTCGCTTACGGGGGGATACGGGTATATGCGTAGATGCGTCGCTTCGCTTATGCGTTCACCCATTCACGCCTTCACGCTTTTACGCTTTTACGCTTCCACCCATCTACGCATCACGGTCTTTAAATGATTGACATTCACTGCCATATACTGCCGGCCATTGATGATGGTTCTCCTGACATGGAGACGACCATGAAGATGCTCGACATTGCAGCTCAGGACGGCATAAGCCATATCGTGGCATCTCCTCACTTCCGGCAGGGTGAGAAGCCTTCCTTTCAGGATATTCTGGAAAATCTCAGAAGTGTCCAGGACGAAGCTGTGAGACGGGGCTGTCCGGTCAGGCTGTACAGCGGAGCTGATGTCAGGCTCACCTATGAACTGTTCGAGGCCCTCAGCCGGGAAGATATGCCTTCGATCAACAATTCACGGTATTTTCTGCTTGAACTGCCTGACCTTATCCCTCCGCATCTTGATGATTTTATCTTTGAAGCGAAGATCAAGGGGTACGTCCCGATCATCACCCATCCTGAGCGCAACTACAGCCTGCTTTCAGCTTTCGAAAAAGCCGATGCGATCAGGGAATCAGGCGCTCTGTTCCAGCTCACTGCCATGAGCATTACCGGCGATTTCGGCAGGAACATCAAAAAGTTCTCTCTGCATCTGCTCAAAGAGGGGTATGTTGATTTTGTGGCATCTGACGCGCACAGCACAGACCGGAGAACACCGGTGCTTTCAGGTGCTTACAGCGATGTGACCAGCATCCTTGATGCAGACGAGGCAAGAAAGATATTCATTGAAAATCCGGGGACTGTGCTGAAGAATGGGGAACTGCAGTGAATCTTTACCTCAGCCTTTACCTCAGCCTTTACCTGATGTTCTCTCTACCTTTGCCTGCTGTACCTGTTTGCCAATGAACTGGTATGCCATATATACAAAGCCCCAGTGTGAAGAGTCTGTATCCCTGATGCTCAGAAACGCCGGTCTTGAGGTGATCAGCCCAAAGATCCGCATTAAAAAATATATCCGGGGCAGATATGAACAGGTCATTGAATCACTCTTCAAGAGCTACATCTTCGCCTGTTTTGACAACGATACGCACCACCACATGATCCGCTACACCCGGGGCGTGAAATATATTGTGGGCAAGGACCATCCTATTATTGTGCCGCAGGAGATCATCGGGATCATGCGGGCAGAGATGGAAGGCGATGTCATAACGCCAAAACCGGAAAATCTTTCGAAGGGCGACCGGGTGATTGTCCGGGAAGGCCCCTTTGCCAATTTCTACGGTATCTTTCAGCATCCTGTGCCGGGCAGAGACAGGGTTGTCATCCTCCTCGAAGCCCTGAACTCACGTCTTGAAGTAGAAGACGTTTCAGTCAGGAAGGCAGAGACAGAGAAATAACAGGTAAAGACAAAGCAAAGGCAGGTAAAGCCTATTCCTTTTTCTCTTCTCTACCTTTCTCTTTACCTTTCCCCTTATTTTGGGGTATTCTTAATTCGTTCAGTGATTGAACGCAGCCCTCAAAGAGCAGTTCCCTATTGTAGTGGCAATTGTCATGATCGGGCGGTAGCCCGCCCGCAGCAGGCAAATGAAATACTCAGATAGAGGTAAAGATAACTTCAGGTAGGCGCTATACCTATTCGTTATCTGTCTTATGTCTTTACCTTAACCTGCTTTATATCTATTTTTTATGGATGAGACCCAGTTTAATACCCTCCGTGCCTTGGCCAAGGACAGCACCCTTTCGCAGCGTGATCTTTCGCAGAAAATGGGTCTGAGCCTCGGCAGGGTCAACTATATTGTCAATGCCCTGCTCGAAAAAGGGTATATCAAGGCAGAGCGGTTCAAGAACTCGAAGAACAAAATGGCATACATGTATATCCTCACGCCCAAGGGTGTGTCGGAAAAGTTGCTTCAGACCAGGGCGTTCTTAGCTCGTAAATCAATGGAATTTGAACATCTTAAACAGGAGATCGATCTGCTTCGCATTGAAGATGCGTTAATGCGTAAACGCGTGAAAGCGTTTTCTGATCACGAATAAGGAGCTGACATGGTTACTCACAAGGATCTTGATATATGGAAGATAGGCATTGAACTGGTGGAAGAAATATACAAGATGACCGGAAGATTTCCAAAAGAAGAGACCTATGGGATAACATCCCAGCTGAGACGGGCAGCTGTTTCTATCCCATCCAATATCGCCGAAGGCGCTGCGAGGAATAGCAGAAAGGAATTCATACAATACCTCTACATAGCATTAGGATCGCTTGCAGAACTGGAAACTCAGATCATAATCTCAAAACGGCTTGGGTTCCCGGCAGAAGATATGCTTTCTGAAACGATCGAAAGACTTCGACGGAAACTGCTTAATTTCATAAAACATCTGAAGGGAAAAAATAGCATATAGAAGCAGCGCTTACGCATTCACCCATTCACGCTTTTACCCATTTACCCATTCACGCTTTTACCCATTTACCCATTCACGCTTTTACCCATTTACCCATTTACCCATTTACCCATTTACCCATTTACGCTTTCACCCATTACCAATAAGGAGCTGACATGCAAAAGATACTGATCACCGGCGCTGCAGGCTTCATCGGTTTTCATCTTTCGAAAGGACTGCTCGAACGGGGCGACGAGGTCGTCGGCCTGGACAACCTGAACGACTACTATGACGTGAACATCAAGCTCGCCCGGCTGAAACAGGTCGCCATGGATCCGAACTTCAAGCCCGTACGCATTGATCTTGCTGACAGAGAGGCAATAAAGAGGCTTTTCGAAGAGGAAAAGTTCGACGCGGTTGTCAACCTTGCGGCCCAGGCAGGGGTCAGATACTCGCTCATAAATCCTTATTCGTACATAGACAGTAATCTCAGCGGCTTTCTGAACATCCTCGAGGGCTGCAGACATAACAACGTGAAGCATCTTGTCTTTGCATCATCAAGCTCTGTGTACGGCGCAAATACGAAGATGCCCTTTTCCGTGCATGACAATGTGGACCATCCTGTCTCGCTCTATGCTGCCACAAAAAAGGCGAATGAGCTGATGGCGCACTCCTATGCCAGCCTTTACAGGATACCCTGCACCGGCCTGAGATTTTTCACCGTGTACGGACCCTGGGGAAGGCCTGACATGGCCCTCTTCCTTTTCACAAAGGCTATCCTCGATGGCAAGCCTATCGATGTCTTTAACTACGGAAAGATGCAGCGCGACTTCACGTATATCGACGATATTGTTGAAGGCGTTGTAAGGGTCCTGGACAACGTCCCTGCCCCCAACCCTGCCTGGTCAGGCGATAAGCCGGATTCCGCCACGAGCTATGCGCCGTACAAGCTCTACAACATCGGCAACAATAACCCGGTCGAGCTTATGCACTATATTGAGGTGCTTGAGGCCTGCCTCGGCAGGAAGGCCGAAAAAAATCTGCTTCCGATGCAGGCAGGAGATGTCCCGGCCACCTATGCCGATGTGGACGACCTGATCAACGATGTCGGTTTCAAGCCCTCCACCTCCATAGAAGAAGGGATCAGCAAGTTTGTTCAGTGGTATAAAGATTATTACAAAAAGCCGTAAAGCGTAAAATGTCAGACAGAGAAACAGTATGAATGAACGAGACGTCAGGTGTTAGAAGAAACCCAAAAACCTAAACCGATAACTGCGGTCATTGACATCTTGCTGAAGCGGCTGCCGATAGTGCTCCTTGTCCTTGGCATCACCTCGATCGGTCTCATTGCCGCAACAGACCATATCAGCAGGGGCATGCGGCAGTTCTATCTCTATACCGACGTTGTCCATGAGATGGAGATCGAGCTCAGCAAGGCCCATCTCGCGCTGGAAGAGAACCTCAGGGGAATAGAGGGCCAGGACATCGCACTGGTCTGGCAGGGCATTGACCGGTCGGAGAAGCTGGCCCTGGCAGCGCTCCGCGGAGGGCAGACGCTCCACGGGCATGCGATCAAACCCCTGCCGGATGACGGCTTCAGAAAAGATATGGAAAGCCTCCGCTCCATGGTCGTCAGGTTTAGGGAATTAGCACAGAATGTGCATAAGGACAGGTCTCCGCATGAGATAAACAGCATGGATCGCACATACCATCAATTTCTTGAAAAAGCGTTCATCCTTGATGAACAGTTCGAGGAGCTTCAGGAAAGGGATGAGCAGCGCTCGAAAAAACTGATACTCCTTATTCTTGTTTCCTGGACCGGCATCATCGGCGCTGCCATTATAGGGCTCTGGTACAGGGAACGGTTAGGCAGGCGCATGCAGACAGCGATCGTGAATGCAAAACACCAGTGGGAACATACCTTTGATGTTATCCCTGACCTGATCGCGATCATTGACAGGGACCACAGGATCGTCCGGGCCAACAAGGCCATGGCCGAAAAGATGGGCCTCGCCCCAAAAGATATCCTCGGGAAAAAATGTTACGAGCTCTTTCACAAGACATCCGGCCCGATAGAGACCTGTCCCCATGCACGCCTGCTGCATGACAGCCGGGAGCATGCAGCAGAGATCTACGAAAAGGAGCTTAATGCATACTTCCTCGTAAGCGTCTCCCCCCTGCCCGATGATCGGGGAAACCTTATCGGGTCTGTCCATGTTGCCAGGGACATCACAGCGCAGAAAAAAAACGCGGAGACGCTTAAGATAAAGGAGAGCGCCATATCATCTGCGATCAATGCCATTGCGATCGGCGATCTCCAGGGGAATATTACCTACGTCAACAGCTCTCTTCTAAGAATGTGGGGTTATGAGGAGCACGAAATCATCGGAAGATCCTCTCATGTGCTTGGACAAGACGAAGGCGATGCAAGGGAGATCCTGGACGCTCTCAGGGAGTCCGGCAGCTGGAGCGGAGAGAGAATGGCAAAGAAAAAGGACGGCTCCGTCTTCCCGGTCGAGCTGTCGGCAAATGTCGTGCTGGATGATTCAGGAAACCCGCTCTGTCTTATGGCCTCATTCATGGACATCAGCAACAGAAAACGTGCTGAGGAAGAGATCCTGAACTACCGTAACAGACTTGAGGAACTGGTGGATCAGCGCACTATTGAACTGGCGCATACAAACGAGAAGCTCCAGATGGAGGTGCTTGAGCATGAGCATACTGCCGAAGCCCTGCAGCTGAGTGAGAATAAGTTCAGGCAGATCTCACAGGAATTCAATGTACTCCTTGATGCGATACCTGACAATCTTGTGCTCATGTCACCTGACCTGAAGATAACGTGGGCAAACAAAAGCGCGCTCCAGGCGCTCAACTTCGGAGAAGCCCTGCTCTCGGAACACTGCTTCACCCTCTGGCATAAACAGGACAGACCGTGCGACGACTGCCCGGTTCTGAAAAGTTTTCGGTCAGGGAATGCGGAGACGTCTCAGCTATCCACCCCTGACAACAGGATATGGGCAGTGCGTGCCTATCCGATAAAGAACGACCAGGGCGAGGTCGAGAGTGTCATGGAGCTGAGCACCGATATTACCGAGAAAAAGAGCATACAGGCAGAGCAGATGAGGGCAAATCATCTCGCCTCGATCGGTGAGCTTGCAGCCGGCGTTGCCCATGAGATCAACAACCCGATCAACGGCATCATCAACTATGCACAGATCATCGTCAACAGCACGAACCCGGAGGCCAGGGAATTCGACATCGCAAAGAGGATCATCAGGGAAGGCGAGCGGATCTCTTTCATTGTGACAAGCCTGCTCTCTTTTGCCCGCGAGCGCAAAGAAGAGAAAATACCGGTATCGGTCCGGCAGGTGCTTTCCGATTCCCTTGCCCTGGCCGAGACGCAGCTGAAAAAAAGCGGCATTACATTAAGACTGGACATAGACCCTCATGTCCCCCTCGTAAAAGTCCATGCCCAGCAGATCCAGCAGGTCTTCCTGAATGTCATCAATAACGCCCGTTATGCACTCAGCCAGAAATATCCGCAGACCGACCCTGACAAGCTTTTCAGCATAACAGCAGGGGAAGTGATGATCGATCAAAAACCCTTTGTTCAGATCGTGTTCGAGGACCATGGGACCGGCATCCCGGCTCATATTATCGATAAGGTGATGAACCCCTTTTATACGACCAAGCCGGTCGGCCTCGGCACCGGGCTTGGCCTGAGCATAAGCCACGGGATTATTCTTGACCATAACGGAAGGCTGTCTGTCGAGAGCAAAGAAGGCGCATATACCCGGATCATTGTCTCTCTGCCGGCGTACAAGGAGTAGCTATAAAGAATGAAAAAGAAAATTCTGGTCATTGATGACGAAGAGAGCCTGCGGTACACCTTCGAGACCTTTCTGACAGACGAAGGGTACGAGGTTGCCACTGCCGAGTCGTTCGACGAGGCCCTTGCACGCATTGCGGATGATGACATTGACCTCATCTTTGCAGATATCCTTTTAGGGGACAAAACCGGGATCGACCTGCTGCGGGAGATACGGTCAAGAGACCTCACCTGCCCGGTCGTCATGGTAACGGGCTTTCCGAATCTGGAGACCGCTGCAGAGGCCCTGCGGCTGGGGGCCTTTGACTACATAGCAAAGCCGGTAACGCAGAGGGCCCTGCTGCATGCTGCATCCCTGGCGCTGAAACACAAAGACCTTCTTGATGAAAACAGGCGCATCAGGACCGACCTTGAAGCGATATTCAGAAGCGTTCGGGACGGCATCATCACCGTGGACCCTGACATGAGGGTCATAGAGATGAATAATGCTGCCGAGGCGATCTGCGGACTTTCGCGCGACAAGGCGCATGACCGACAGATAGGTTCCCTGCCGAACGGCTGCCTGAAACAATGCGTTGAAGCGCTTGCAAAGACCATCAAAGAAAAAGAGACGGTTGAGCTGTACCACATCGACTGTCAGCTCAAGGGCAGGGAGAGACGGGTGGTCAACATCACCACTTCTCCTCTGATCGGCCACCACAACGAATTTTCAGGCGCAGTGATGGTGCTCAGTGATGAGACCCGTATCGCAGACCTGGAGTCTGACATGGGAGAGCGCAGACATTTCTTCAAAATGATCGGCAAGAGCGAACAGATGCAGAATATCTACAGCCTTCTCGAGCAGGTTGCCGATTTCCCGGCAACCGTGCTGATCAGGGGTGAAAGCGGCACAGGCAAGGAACTCGTTGCCGAGGCGCTCCACTACCAGGGCATACGAGGCACAAAGTCTCTGGTCAAGGTCAACTGCTCTTCGCTGCCGGAAAACCTCCTGGAGAGCGAGCTCTTCGGCCATGTAAAGGGTGCTTTTACCGGTGCGATCAGTGACCGGATCGGCAGGTTCCAGCTCGCTGACAAGGGAACGATCTTCCTCGACGAAATCGGAGACATGCCGCAGTCAGTCCAGATGCGGCTGCTCAGGGTCCTCCAGGAAAGGGAATTCGAGCGGGTCGGCGATGCAACACCGATCAGGGTAGATGTCAGGGTGATCGCTGCCACGAATAAGAACCTGGTCGAAAAAATACAGAAGGGTGAGTTCAGGGAAGATCTCTATTACCGCCTGAAGGTGGTTGAGGTGGTCCTTCCTGCCCTGAGACAGAGGAAAGAGGACATCCCGCTCCTGATCTCGCATTTTATCCAGCGCTTCAGCAAGAAGTTCAGCAAGAATATCAGGGATGTCTCGGCTGACGTGAGAGACCTTTTTATGCAGCATGACTGGCCCGGCAATATCCGCGAGCTTGAGCATGTTATTGAGCATGCCTGTATCCTCTGCAAGGATGGGATCATAACAGACCAATGCCTGCCAAAGAATTTTATCGAACAGGGCCCGGATCCTGACAGCAGCCCTGATCAGGCGGATGAAAGAGAAAAGATCATGCAGGCGCTGAGAAAGGCAGGGGGAAACAAGGCAAAAGCAGCCCGCCTGTTAGGCGTAAGCAGAAGGACCATGTACCGCAGGATCGAAGACCTTAATATTCCGGATATTACGCTTTGAAAGCTTGCCTGCTTGCCTGCTTGCCTGCTTGCCTGCTTGCCTGCTTGCCAGCTTGATAGCCTGCCAGCTTGATAGCCTGTCAGCTTGCCAGCTTGCCTGCCTGCCAGCTGCCCCGACTTCTGGGAAAATGGGGCCGCCTCCGCGCAGGAAATGTATAATATGAGTATGAGAAGGGAAGTCAATAAGGAGAATTTCGACATGAAACTTGAACAGGCTGTCAATTCATTGCCGCCGGCTGCAAGAATGGAAGTGATGGATTTTGTCGCGTTTCTTAAACAGAAATATCGCAGGAAAAAGACGCCAGCGGTGAATGAGGACACTGCCTACTGGTCGACTCTTGGAGAAAAATCGCTGGGAAGAATATGGGATAATGAAGAGGATGATGTTTACAATGAACTACTCAAAAGGTGACGTTATCCTTCTCAGTTACCCATTTACTGACCTGAAAACTACAAAAGTCCGTCCAGCCGTTGTGGCGTCCTCCGAAGACGGAAGGTACTCAGATGTTTTCGTTGTACCTGTCACCAGCAGGATTGAAAATCTTAATATCGGTGAATTTGAGCTGCGTGATTGGGGCAATGCCGGTCTGAATATTACTTCAGCAGTAAAGCGTGGCTGTGTCCTCGTGGACACCGGGCTGATTAAGCTAAAGGTTGGGAGACTTTCAAAGAGGGATATTGTATCGCTCAACAAAGCCTTGAAACAGTGGCTGGAACTATAAACTTTATTGAGTTATGCAACGTAAGAAACAACGTCCCCAAAGATCTTTACACAAAGAGGGATATTGTATCGCTCAACAAAGCCTTGAAACAGTGGCTGGAACTATAAACTTTATTGAGTTATGCAACATAAGAAACAACGTCCCCAAAGATCTTTACAAAGGAGGCATACCCATGAAGACAAAAAAAGCATCATTTCGGATCATATTCAGACCTGAACCAGAGGGTGGGTACACTGTCATTGTCCCTTCTCTACCGGGATGCATAACCTATGGCGATGACATGACCGAAGCAAAAAATATGGCTCAAGATGCAATAGCCGCATATCTGGCAAGCATGAAGAAGCACCGGGAACCTGTTCGTGATGATGCAGACACATTCGAGGGAATGCTGACGCTTCAATATGCCTAAAGTTCCGGCCTTAACACCAGACAAACTCATCAAGATACTTACGAAAAATGGTTTTTCGCTTGATCATCAAACCGGGAGTCACAGGGTCTATCTCAATGCGTCAACAAAAAAACGGGTAATTGTTCCTTATCACAAGAAGGATCTCCCAAAGGGTACGCTAATGTCGATCATCAAAGCTGCAGAACTCGAAGAGGAGTTTGAATAACTCATTACTAAGTCTCATGAATCACCGTCTTTTATTCTTTGCTTTTGAACTATTCACGATTTCCAGCTTGATAGCTTGCCAGCTTGATAGCCTGCCAGCTTGCCAGCTTGTCAGCTTGTTAGCTTCCCGGCTTGCCAGCTTGCCAGCTTGTTAGCTTGCCAGCTTGCCAGCCTGTTAGCTTGCCTGCCCTGCCACACAAGCGTGCCGCACAGTAATGTGTCATGGCACATGCAATATAACAACTTTTTATAGCATCAATTATATTATTGTTATGCAACTTATTGATTCGTAATTATTTTATTAAAGTCTTTTCCTTATTAACTTTTTTCCATTTCAGGCATGCTAATTGTTAATAAATTTTCATATTACAGACACGGGTGGAATATGAAAAGATCATGCAATGAGGATAAGTGTCCACATCTGGGGGCTCCGCATGCTGAATGTTACTGCTCACGCATGAACAGTCAGATGATCGAAAAAGTGATCAAATTTTGCGGCGGTAATTTCAGAGAATGCGACATCTATCAAAACTATCATAACCAGGAGATACAACATGCTTCTCACGCTTAACGCTTTGCGGCCTCTCCGGCTTGCCTGCTTGCCTGCTTTCCGGCTTTCCAGCTTTCCAGCTTTCCGGCTTTCCAGCTTGCCAGCTTGTCAGCTTCCCGGCTTGCCAGCTTGCCAGCCGTCAGTCATCAGCAGTCAGTCATCAGCAGTCGGGCCTTTACACGCATTTACACATTTACGCATTCACGCCTTACGCTTTTTCTTGCCTTCTTGTCAGCTCTCAGTTCTTTACCTATTCCTCTGCCTGTCTCTAACTACGCCTGCCTTTGCAGCAGAGGCTCCGAAGACCGAGGAGCAGAAGACGCTTTATGCCATCGGCCTGAGTGTCGGCCGTACGCTGGCGCCCTTCAGCCTCACCCCTGCTGAACTCGAGATTGTGAAGCAGGGCATAACAGACTCTGTTACCGGCAAAAAACCGGGCATTGAATTAAGTGCGTACAACAACAAGATCCAGGAGATGGCGCGTGCCCGCCGCAAGGCTCAGGGCGATAAGATGGCTCCTCAGAACAAGGCTGCTCTGGACAAGGCTTCTGCAGAAAAGGGAGCAGTGAAGACTGCCTCCGGCCTGGTCTATGTGCCGCTCAAGGAAGGCGCCGGCACAAGTCCGACAGCAGCCGATACCGTAAGGGTCAACTATCGCGGCACGCTTCCTGACGGCAAGGAGTTTGACAGTTCTGCCAAACAGGGCAAGCCGCTTGAGTTTAAACTGGACAAGGTGATCAAGTGCTGGACAGAAGGCCTGCAGCTGATGAAGCCCGGCGGCAAGGCCAAACTGGTCTGCCCCGCATCAATCGCATACGGCGATATCGGCGCCGGAGATCTCATCCTGCCCGGCGCCACGCTTATATTCGAGATCGAATTGCTTGAGGTGAAGAAATAGTGTCTGAATCAGCTATCAGCGGTCAGGCTTTCCGGCTTTTCAGCTATCCAGCTCGTCGGCTATCCAGCTTGTTAGCTTGCCTGCTTGCCAGCTTGCCAGCTTTCGCGCTTGCCAGCTTGTCAGCTTTCGCGCTTGCCAGCCTGCCGGCTATGCCGGCTCACGCCGACAGCAAGACCTATCAGCGCTCTGTTGAGAAATATGCGATGCCTGATGTCACCCTGGTCAATCAGGATGGCAATAAGGTCCGCTTCAAGAACTTTCTCTCTGCAGAAAAACCGGTCGTCGTTGACTTTATCTTCGGCACCTGCACCACCATCTGCCCGGTCCTGTCTGCAGGCTATGCCAGTCTGCAGCAGAGACTCGGTGCGGGCTCGGAAAAGGTACACCTGGTCTCCATATCGATCGATCCTGAAAATGACAAGCCCGCTGTGCTCAAGGATTATCTAAAACGGTATCGCTCCAGGCCGGGCTGGGACTTCCTGACCGGGTCGCGCAAGGATATTGACCGGGTCATGAAGGCATTCGATGCCTATATCCCGGATAAGATGTCACACTATGCAGTAACCTTTATCCGTATGCCCAAAGAAGACAGCTGGGTCAGGATCAACGGCATGATGAGCACCTCGGAGTTCCTTGCCGAGAGTCAGAGGGCGGGAATAAAGTGATGCAATCAGCGATCAGCAGTCAGCTCTCAGCTCTCAGCCATCAGTTGTCAGCTTTCCGGCTTGCCAGCTTGTCAGCTTTCAGCCATCAGCTCTTTCCGCCTCGGCGGACCCGCCTGTGGCGGGCACTCCTTACTCATTACTCATTACTCATCACGGCCTTTACACGCTTCACGCTTCACGTTTCACGGCCTTTTGTCTCGTCACGCATTACGCATTACTCATTACTCATCACGGCAGTTCTCTTCCTGCCGCCTACGGCGCTGGCTGCAGACATGGATCAGGCTGAGCTCCTGCGCCTTGGTGAGCGCATATACCGCGAGGGCATCCTGCCTGATGGCAAGCCCCTCCAGGGATTTGTGAGCGGCGATGTGCCGGTCGACGGGACTGCCTTCACCTGCGTCAGCTGCCATCTCAGGAGCGGCCTCGGCTCTGTCGAAGGAGGCGTTGTAACACCGCCGACCAATGGACGAGTTCTGTATCAGGAGCGGAAACCCTATATCAAGGGAGCGGAATTTGTCCCCCTGATACATAACTATGCCGTGTACCTTCCTGTGCGGCCTGCCTATACCGATGAGACTCTCTCTGCACTTATGAGCGCCGGGGTTGATCCGACCGGCCGGCAGATGGCCAAAGCCATGCCGCGCTACAGATTGAGCGACCGGGACATGGCAATACTGCTCGCCTATCTCAAAACACTCTCTGACCAGCCATCTCCGGGCGTGACAAAGAACACGATAAGGTTTGCATCAGTCATTGTAGAGGGCACTGACCCTCTTGCAGTCAAATCCATGCTTGCACCCATTCAGTTCAGCGTTGACCGCAAAAACAGCCTCTCAATTGCCGCAAAAAAGAACGACCGTGTTGCGCGCATGGGCCACAACATGCTTGGAAATCTTTCCCAGATGACCTTTACGCTCTCTCAGTGGATATTGAAAGGGCCGTCATCTACCTGGAGACAACAGCTCGACGCTTATTATAAGGCAGAGCCCGTATTCGCCCTTCTTGGCGGTATTACCAATGGAGACTGGGAGCCGGTCCATCGCTTCTGCGAGGAGAACAAAATTCCGAACCTGCTGCCGATTGTAGATTATCCGGTCAGCTCCAAAACCGACTGGTACACCCTGTACCCGTCCCGCGGCGTGCAACAGGAAGGTGAAGCTGCAGCACGGTACCTGCACAGCATGTATGATCTCTTCAAAGATAAGCCGATCGTCCAGATCATCAGGGATAACCGCAGAGGGCAGGCCCTTGCTGAAGGCTTCCGGGAAGGCTGGGCAGAGACAGGCCATCCACCGGCGCAGGATATCATGCTTGCAAAGGGAGAAGAACTTACACCTGAAAAACTGCAGCAGATCGTTGCAAAAGAAAAACCTGCAGCCCTGCTCATCTGGGATGATGCATCTCTTCTGCCGGCAGTCAGCAGCATTGTCGGAAAGCCTGAGCGGCCCGGGCTTGTCATCGCCTCGGGAACAAATCTCGGCAAATCCCTCTGGACGCTCCCTGAGGAAGTTCGGGACCTGCTCTACATGACATACCCTTACCGGCTTCCTCATGATGATGCCCGCTTTGACCATCAGATCAGAAAGATCATTCCGGGCAAAAAACTGGAATCCTTTGACCCTCAGGCCATAAGGCAGTCGTTCATAACCGGCGATATATTAGGCAAGGCCCTGATGGAGATGCGCGGAGAATACTACCGGGACTTTCTTCTTGACACCATCGGCATGATGCCGGATATGCACTATCCTCTTTACGAACGGGTCAGTTTCGGACCAGGTCAGCGGTACGCCTCTAAAGGCTGCTTTATTGTTCAGCTTACCAAGGGCTCCTCTCCAAAGCTCGAACGCCGCAGCGAATGGGTGACACAATGATAAGGCTATTAAGCGGCAAGCAGCAGGCTAACAAGCAGCAGGCTATCAAGCTATCAGGCAATCAAGCTTCAAGCAGCAGACAGCAGGCTTGCCCCTTGTCGCTTGTCGCATGCGGCTACCAAGCAGCAGGCAGCAAGCTTTGGTGTAAACCATGAATTATAAGAAGCTGATAGTTTGGCAGAAGGCCGATGAATTGGCGCTTGAAGTTTACAGAGCGACTAAACACTTTCCAAAAGATGAAATCTACGGATTAACTTCTCAGCTGCGAAGAGCTGCCCTTTCTGTGCCAACAAATATCGTAGAAGGTTACGCGAGAAATGGCGACAAAGAGCTGGGTCGTTTTGTGAGCATCGCACTGGGTTCGTTGGCAGAAACCGAGTATTTGATCGAATTTTCACTAAAACTGGAGTATCTGAAAGCGGCTGATTTTAAGAGACTTGAAACGTTGCGAGCAGAAGTCGGCAAATTACTGTGGAATTTTCATAGAAAGGTACAGTCTTGAATATGCATAGCAGCAAACAGCAGGCTAACAGGCTACCAAGCGGCCAAGCTTCAGGCTACCAAGCTGTCAAGCTTCAGGCTACCAAGCAGCAGGCTTGCCCCTTGTCGCTTGCAGCTTTTTTCTTGGCATGCAGCTTGCTCGCCTGCTCGCCTGCAGCTGTCTCTGCCGCTCATGCTGCAGAGACAATCTACCTTGTAAACGATTACCGTTATGTACCGGCCAATGCCGCTGATGACAGGGACATAGGCCATTCCCTCTGCGGGACCCGCTGCAATGCGTTGGCAACCAACTTCAGCAACATCATGGAACCGGGAGGCTGGAGCGTGGTCAAGATCGGCAGCAACAAGGAGATCACGGTTGAACTGAACAGTCCATTTCTTGGAGGACAGTGCATCTGTCTCGTTGACGAATACAGCGTCAAAATTACTGACCCCGGCGGACCGAGAGATCAGAGGTCTGCTGCCAGGGAAAAGGCCAATGTCCGATAATTATAGGTATTGCAGAAACAATCGATGACGGTAACATTATGAAAAAACAGGAGGTGAACCAATGAAAAAATGGATGGCAGCAGCAACCTGCAGCCTGCTGATCAGTTTTCCGCTTACAACAGGAGCAGCAGACAAGAGCGCTTTAACTCAGAAACCGGTCGATAAGCCTCAGGTGGCTGCGGAAAAGAAAGCTGCGGTTCAAAAGCCGGCTGATAAACCTCAAGTAGACGCAGCCAGTCAGAGCAACGTGTCTCAGGAGACCATAGAGAGTGCAAAAAAACGGGAAGACGCGCGAAAACAGCGCGACAAGAAGATGAAGGTCCGGACAAAGAATGTTCAGTCCGCTCCGAAAACCGACAGCAACGCTCTCTTCCGTAAATCGAAATAGGAAGAGGCAGTATTAATAACGTCTAAATGGAGGAGTTATGAGAACCAGATCAGTAAGTTACTACATAGTGACCGTATTGACCATAATGGTCATGCTCTCTGGAGGAGTTGCAGAGTCCTTCCTGAGCAAAAATGGAGTCACCCCCTATGTACCAGGGCCAGGTGACCCGTATCCCGATTATCTCACCTCACCGAACTGGGCATACAGCCCGCCGCTCAGAAAATTCAAGGATACGCTGCCTGAGCTCACAGCCGCGGGCATAAATAATCTGGGACAGTACATCCCGATCGCAACCCCGGATATCGTCACCTACCCAGGCTCTGACTACTATGTGATCGAACTGCGGCAGTTCAGCGAGCAGATGCATAGGGATCTTGCAAACCCGACCACCCTGCGCGGTTATGTGCAAGGGAATAGCGGCACTGATACGAGTGCTTGCTATGATCCTGCACTGCCTGCACCGCCACCTCTGCCTGCGCCGCAGACCCCCTGTGTTTTGGGCGACAACACGGTTACAGCGGATCCGATTCACTATCTTGGCCCCCTGATCATTGCCCAGAAGGACAGGCCGGTGCGCGTACTCTTTAAGAATATGATCAACCCGAGTGGCGGCGATGGCGATCTTTTCCTGCCTGTTGACGGCACCATCATGGGCTCAGGCCCGTATGAGATCAACTATAGCCCTATCGACAAGGATGGTGCAGTAACAGGCACGGTATTAGGCAATTTCAGCACAAACCGCGCCACCCTGCATCTGCATGGCGGCCGAAGCCCCTGGATCAGTGACGGAACACCTCATCAGTGGGTCGCACCTGCTGGTGACGATCCGGCTTACCCCCAGGGCGTGAGCGTTGAGCATGTGCCTGATATGCCGATCCCTGCGCCGAACACGGGTCAGCAGACCTTCTTCTGGACCAACCAGCAGAGCGCAAGGATGATGTTCTATCATGACCATGCCTGGGGCATCACCCGTCTTAACGTGTACGCAGGTGAGGCAGCAGGATATCTTATCCAGGATCAACTTGAAGACGCACTCATTTACGGCGGTGCCTTCGGCGGCCGGACCTTTACCGCCGGGACCATCCCGGCAGATCAGATCCCTCTGGTGATCCAGGACAAGACCTTTGTAGATGCAGCCACCATCGGTGCGACTGATCCTACCTGGAACTGGGGAACCGGCGCATTAGCCACCGGCTCAATACAGACCGCTGCAGTCCTGAATGGCGGAACTGGTTATACCGCAGGGCTTGTTACCCTTGTCGGCACTAACAGCAATGCCACTGCTACGATAACGGTAACCGGTGGTGTTATTGATTCTATCGCCATTACGGGCGGGGGGTCAGGATATACCAATGGAGAAACAGTAACTATTAACGACGGAGCTTCAGGAACAGGCGGAACTGCCACAGTTCATGCAATAAACGGCAGACAGCCTGTTACCGGCGACCTCTGGTGGCCGCATGTGTACATGCCTGCCCAGAACCCGTTTGACATAACCGGCATAGCGCCGCTCGGCAGATGGGCTTATGGCCCCTATTTCTGGCCTGCCACCAATAACCCTTACCAGCCTATTCCCAACCCTTATTGGGACGAGGCCGGAATCTGCGATCCAACACTGGATCCTACTCCTGGCGATGGCCTTACTCCTGCGGATATTGCCTGGAATGAGGCTAATGTCCCTGGGTACACGACCATCAACGGCGCACCCTTCTGCCAGATGCCGCAGATTCCGAGTACTCCTAATCCGTCATGGGGTGCCGAGGCATTCATGGATACGCCTGTTATCAACGGCACTGCATATCCTGTGCTGAACGTTAACCCACAGGCCTATCGGCTGCGCATCCTGAATGCAGCACATGACCGGTTCCAGAACCTGTCGCTCTTTGTGGCTGATACCCTGGACCCGAATACGGCGATTGAAGACGACCTGACAACCCCTATGGATGAAGGGACGCTCACAACAGCCTCTGCTGCGCTCTGTGCTACATACACAGGACTGCCCAACCCTGGCTGTGCAACCAATACAGAGGTCAGGATGGTTCCGGCAATAGATTATTCTGGTACACCAGGCTGGCCTGCAACCTGGCCTGCAGACGTCCGGCCGGGCGGCGTTCCTGACTGGACAAAGAAGGGGCCGAACTGGATCATGATCGGCAATGAAGGCGGTTTTCTGCCTCAGCCGGTTGTCATCCCTGCCCATCCTGTTAACTGGAATGTAGACGTTACCACATTCAATGCAGGCAACGTCAACGCAGGCTCATTGATACTTGCTCCTGCCGAACGTGCTGATGTTATCGTTGACTTTTGTGCTTTTGCAGGACAGACGCTTATCCTGTACAATGATGCGCCTGCTCCCTGGCCTGCATTAGATCCGCATTATGATTACTACACAGGCAGTCCGGACAATACTGACATGGGCGGGTACACTGAAGTCATCCCGGGTTTTGGCCCGAACATCAGGACGATTATGCAGATCAATGTTGCTTCCGGAGGATGCACTGCGTACGATTCAACCAATCTGTTCAGCGCCTTCACCTCATCATCGCAGCAGACTGGCGTCAAGAGTGTCTTCGAGATCGGTCAGGACCCGATCATCGTAGCACAGGGCAACATCAACCCTACGGGTGATCCTGCCTATTATGAGGCCTTCCCGTTTGACACTGCGCCTTATGCAAAGCCATACGACGCGTATAACAAGGCCTACGACCGTACCTTCCCGTCCGTCTACCCCAACTGGGGATTAGGCCAGATCAACAGCAAGACCCTCAATTTCAAGGGTTTTGATGCTGACGGAACTTACAATCAGTCCTCATACATTTATACTACCGCTACGGTCCCACATCCTCTGGATCCGACGATTAATGTCCATGGCGGCGTACCGATGATGTTCAAGGCCATTCAGGACGAACAGGGCGAGACCTTTGATGACTATGGCCGCATGCGTGCAGCCCTCGGCATCGAAAACATCACCCCTGGCGCAGGGCGTGTGAACTTCATTGTCCAGACGTACAACGACCCGTCCACCGAGATTCTTGCCCCGGGTGCAACCCAGGTATGGAAGATCACCCATAACGGTGTGGATACGCATCCGATCCATTTCCACCTCTTTGATGTTCAGGTGATCAACCGCGTCGGCTGGGACGGCTTCCTCAGGCTTCCTGACCCGACCGAGCTTGGATGGAAAGAGACGGTCAGGATCAGTCCTCTTGAGGATACGATCGTTGCCCTGAGGCCTGTCCAGCCTGACCTTCCGTTCGGCATTCCGACCAGTTACAGACCGAAGAATCCGGCAAGGCCAACGGGAAATCTGGAAATGACCGAACTGACGCAGATTGAGCCTGTTACCGGCGCTATCCGTGACAACCACAATGAATTCATTTCGCTGGGTTGGGAATACGTATGGCACTGCCACATCCTCAGTCATGAAGAAAATGACATGATGCGTCCGATCATATTTAATGTTCCAGCGGTTGCTCCTGAAGCACCTGTCCTGTCTGCTACTTTGATAAATCCGCTGCGGATAGACATCTCCTGGACTGATCCAGTGCCGGTTGACCCTGCCCAGAACGAAATCGGCTTTCTGATAGAGCGTTCTGACAACGGCGGTGCTTTTGATGCAAACTTTGCTACCGCCCTTGCTAACGAAACGACGTATTCCGATACCAATGTTGCCATCGGCCATACGTATGTTTACCGGATCAGGGCGTATAATGCTGCAGGAAATTCATTATATTCCAACACGGCATCGGTAACGGCAGAGCAGGTGAAGAAGTCCAACTGGATCTATGCAACAGTGAATAACACCACTGGCAATGTCCTGGTCTATTGGAACGTATCGCTTACGCCTGGCGTTACCTATGTTCTTCAGCAGGCGACAAATCCGAGTTTCACGGGAGCAACTCAGGTATATAACGATACCGGCTCATCAACCACCGTGAATGTGTCCACAAGCGGCACGTATTACTATCGCGTAAAGGCGACCAAGCTTGGCATGGTAGACAGTGTCTGGACTGATTCCACTGGCTACGCTGTTGCGCTTGCTGCTGCCAGACCGTCATTTATCACGGTTCCGGGGTCCAGTACGACCGGCAACATAGCATTGTCCTGGACTGCATCAGCCACACCGGGTGTAACCTATATTGTTCAGCAGGCCACAAACCCCAGCTTCACCGGTGCAACCGAGGTATATAACAATACCGGCACATCTACGACCGTGAATGTGGTCACAAACTCTACCTACTACTATCGCGTAATGGCAACGAAAACGAATTATGCGGACAGTGCCTGGCGCCAGGGCGTCAACGGGTGCGTAGTTAACATCTTTGTGCCTACTGCGGTAACGCCTAACTGGATTGTTGTGCCGGCAAATGCGCCTGCAGGCAGCATATATGTCTACTGGGGGACTACCTCTACTCCTAATGCGACCTTTGTGCTGGAAGAGTCGAAGGATCTGGGAGCCTGGACACCTGTATACTCCGCGGCGCTTACTCCGCCGGCAACGAACAGGTTTGTTACGCTCACCGGCCGCACTACGGGATCTTACAGATATCGTGTCAAGGTTGTTGCAGCGGGATATATAGACAGTCCGTATAGAACAGGGACAAATCCAACAATTGTTCCCTGATTATCAGTAACCCTTAGCTTCTACAGGGAGGGTCGGTCTTTCCGACTGGCCCTCCCTGTAGAATAATTATTCAGGATGTCACCAAACCTGTAGGCCTACTGCAGCATCCCCCTAAAAACATAAAATATGGCGCTTTTTCTCTGAGATTCTCCCCGGCAGCTCTGATATAAAGCATACGTTAATACCGGGCATGCATTCTGCCGGTTCGATCCAGTGCTTAAAGTTTTCGGTTCCGGCAGCCGATTATATAAGGTATAATAACAATCAATTCGATGTGAAAAAGAAACGGTGTCGAAGTCTTAAAGGTTGCACTTAAAATAGATAACGCCGCCGGATAAGGTATTCATAAATTATTTCCATATCAGATTTTTTGAGGGTCCCATTGATGTTTCGGGACTTCACCGCATACCGATAAATAAAGAGGAGGGCTAATATAATGACGTCTGTAATTCCTAAAGGTTCGAGCTTGATAACAAGGGCTTCTCTCATGTCAGTATTCAGTATAATTATGCTCCTGATATTATTCTTTCCTCAAGCAGCGCTGGCAGAGCCGACCGTAGCCTTTTCGCAGGCAGCGTCAAGCGGAGCTGAGACAGCGACACCTGCATTGATAACAGTTAATCTGTCGGGGATCTCCGGGGTGACGGTGACGGTAGATTACAGCGTAACGGGCGGCAGTGCAAAGGGCGGCGG